>JAHLFG010000048.1 GCA_018883895.1 Candidatus Anaerobiospirillum merdipullorum | reverse complement strand
GATTTGGTCAACGCGCAGCAAACCCGCCGTTTTCTTGACCGCGTGGTGGGCTTTATGGTCTCGCCCTTACTGTGGACTAAGGTAGCGCGTGGTTTGAGTGCCGGGCGCGTGCAGTCGGTGGCCGTGGAGATCATTGTAGATCGCGAGCGGGAGATTAAGGCCTTTATTCCCAAAGAGTATTGGACCATTGAGGCGCAAACTGCCACTGCCGACGGGCAAAATGCAGTTTTGCAATTAGTGTCTAAGGACGGCGCTAAGCTTGAGATTGGCTCGGCTACCGACAGTGCGGCCATTTGCGCTGCTTTACGTCAAGAGCACTTTATCGTGCAAAAAGTGGAGAATAAGGAAGGGAGGCAATATGCGCCGCCGCCTTTTACCACTTCTACGCTCCAGCAGACGGCCAATCAGCGTTTGGGCTTTTCGGTGCGACGCACCATGAGTGCCGCGCAACGCCTGTATGAGGCCGGGTACATTACCTATATGCGTACCGATAGCGTCAATTTATCGCAAGAGGCCATTCATGCGGCACGTGAGATTATTGGCAATACCTATGGCGCGCAGTATTTGCCCGAAACTCCCAATCACTTTAAATCCAAAGACAGCGCGCAAGAGGCGCATGAGGCCATTCGTCCGTCCCATCCTGAGATTGGTGCCAATGGATTGCCGTCCAATGTCGGGCGCGATGAGCAACGCTTATATGCGTTAATTTATGCCCGTTATCTGGCCTGTCAGATGAGCCCCGAGCGGCATTTGTCTACCACCGTCACCGTACAGGCCGGAAGCTATGGCTTAAAGTGCAATGGCCGCGTGATTTTATTTGACGGCTTTAGACGGGTGTGGGGCGGTAGTGGCAATGAGGTGATTTTGCCCAAGCTATCAAGCGGGCAAGAGCTCTTTTTGCAGGACTTAAAGGAGCAGCAGCATTTTACCCAACCCCCGGCCCGTTACTCCGAAGCTACCTTGGTAAAGGAATTGGACAGCGATGGCATCGGCCGTCCGTCGACCTATGCCTCCATTATTGCCACCATTCAAGAGCGTGGTTATGTGCGCCTAGAGCGCGGACGTTTCTATGCCGAAAAGATGGGCGAAATCGTCACCGATCGTTTGCGCTTTAGCTTTGCTGATCTGATGAATCCGCACTTTACCGCGCAGATGGAAACGCAACTAGATGAAATTGCCCGCGGCAAATTAAATTGGATTAAGTCCCTAAATGATTTTTATGCCGATTTTTCTGGGCATTTGGCCCAGGCGCAAAAGCCTGCCACTGAAGGGGGCATGCCGGACAATCATCCCATTGAAATTGATTTAATGTGCCCGCAATGTGGTAAGTACAAGATGGCGCTACATTCCGGGCGCACCGGTACCTTCCTTGCCTGTCAGGGTTATTACGATAAGAACGTCAAGCCTACCGAGCGCTGTCGCAAGACCTTAAACTTAACCGAGGTCAATCTGACGCATTTGGCGCAAGGGGCTGATGGTGAGGATGATGAGAGTGCGGTTTTACGGGAACGCAAGCGCTGCCCGAAGTGTGGCGCCGCGATGGATCAGTATCTTATCGATGAGCACTTAAAGCTCCATTTATGTGGCAACAGCCCGCGCTGTGACGGTTATATCTTAGAGCAGGGGGATTTCTCCTCGCAAATTGAAAAGGGCCCGGAGGTCATCTGTGAGCGCTGTGGCAGCCCGATGGTGCTCAAAGAAGGACGCTTTGGCAAGTATATGGCCTGTACCAATACAGCCTGCGGCAATACGCGCAAGATCTTAAAGTCAGGTGAAGTGGCGCCGCCGCGCGAACCGGCGGTAGATTTGCCGGAGTTGCCGTGCAAGGCCCCGGGCGCCCACTATGTGCTACGCGATGGCGCTACTGGCATCTTCCTGGCCGCCTCTACCTTCCCCAAGGTGCGCGAGACCCGGCCGCCGCTTGTCTCTGAGCTCAAGCGCTTTAGAGATAGAATTTCGCCCAAGTTCTACTATTTAGCCGATGGCCCGGAGCAAGATCCAGAAGGCCATCCTTTCTCGGTGCGCTTTTCGCGGAAGTTTAAGCAGCAATATCTGCTCTCGCAGGATGCTGAAGGCAAGAGCGCTGGTTACATGGCCTTCTATGATGCGCAGACGGGCAGTTGGCAGGTGCAGGCGGAAAAGGTAGCCAAACGCAGTACGGCAACTACCAAGGCCAAGAGCAGCACTACTAAGACCCGTGCTAGCAAGTCCGGCACCACTAAAACGACCAGCCGTAAGAGCAAAAAAGCTTAAGCCCTAAGTTTTACCGCCACCTGCCCTGGTCAATTAGGCAAGGGCAGGGCTGCTTTTTGGCACTGCTTACGATAGTTGTGCTTAGCCCTGGGCAAAGCCATGGTCTTAAGGAAAATACATTTTAAACCCTCAAGTTAGCGCTATATTTCTTGAGGGTGAGCGTCAGATTTTATCCTCTATACCTAGGTGAGCAAGCTTACGCAAACTCTCTGCACCTGCTTTGAGGAGCACGCTATTTAGGCAGGAGCGTTAAAACTCCGGAATGAGATCAGAGTAGTCGCTTTCCATGGCGGAGATGAGATCGCGCGCGCCGTCTTTATCCGGTCCAATAATATTGCATACTGAAACGAGATCGCCATCATCGCAAAAATACTGCTCGCCTTGTAAACCTTTTTGGGCGTAGGTAAAGGTGTAATAATTGCTCTCCTGCTCTAGCGCGTTGACATCAACGCCTTGCGCTTTCATGTTTTGTGCCGTGCCTTCAGCTGTGGCCTTGGCATCCATTCCATTTTTGATAAAAGTGGCGGTGATCACGGTGCCATTTTGCTGATTTAAGAACATGGCAATATAGGCACCATTCTGCCCGGATTGCTCTCCTTGTAGGGCCCAACCTGCTGGCATGTCCACGGTAAAATAATCGCACTTATGTTCCGCCGCGTTAACCGCAGTAACTCCGAGCATGGCACAAAAGGTGGCCACACCGACGCTTTTTGCAAACTTCATAAAACGCTCCTTAAACTGGAAAAACGTAGCCCTATTATGATGCCAGGCAGGGGGGAAAGTTATTTTTTAGTGTAAAGATAGGAGCAAGATCACCTTTTTGCCAGGGTTTACGCACCAATACATGGTATAAAAAGAGCTTTCAAATAGCGCAGGAAAAATATTCAGAGATGGCGCTGTCCGTGGTTGGCATTGCGCGTGCAAGGTTGGCCCTAGCATTAACTAGGGACAATTATGCTACAAAGAGGGTATAAGCTCTATAAGCTTAATCGTTTTAAGCTTCGGCAGATGAGGTAAGAATAGATTTACATAGGTACCGGCAAGTCAGATCCACCTTTGCGAGCATGATGCGTTTTAACCTTCTGATGCTTATTTGTGAATCAATTTTGCTGTACTCTTCTTGCGCCATGCGGGAGGTATTTAAAGCTATTTTGTTTAATAACAGCGCATTGCGCACATAATTGCGGTTTTTTGCGCGCATCATATCTTGGCCGTAGGTAACGTCAAGGACATAATGCAGTGAGTTTGCACAAGCCCAGGGCATTCTAATCACTTGCCGCCCATATTCAGCTATTTTAGGATCATCGAAATCCAGTTAACTGATGTAGTAGCGCACTATATGCTCTTTATCTAGATTGTACTTTTTATCGTGGCTACAAGTCCGCGCAAAGAAAATCGTTCTGGCATCTTCCGCCCATTCACCGAGGATCCGCGATTTAATGCAACTTGCCACGCTGACGGAAGTTGGCAATTGCCTTGGGCGTAAGTTTCGTCACCCGTAACAGGCACTTAGTCAGGCTCTGAATTTGATCCTCAATACCGCGCAAGCTACGGGCGGTAAAGCAGATGTAAACGTGCCTGCGGATTAATGGACGGCGTGTGCGCCTTAGGGCTGGCAACACTAAGGTCTAAGGATTTTTGGCCGTCCTCCGGCCGTGAGCCGGAGGAGGTGCAAGGGCGTGAGCTTGATGCCGCCTGTACGCTAACGGTATTTCCAGCTGTTACGTTCCAATGCGCGGTGTCTGACCAGATCAGCAAATGCTCATCTGCCGGAGCCGGAGAGCGCGCTTTACACATTAGTTGCGCCAGCTATTACGTTCTTGCTCGCGCATTTGTGAATACTCAGCAAATTGCGCCGGGAGGAAGGATGATGGATCTTGGCAGAACGCTACTATGTCGTCGTTAATAAACGGGATCCCAGTAATACCTTGGATCATCATCGAGTAGTTGACATCGGTTGGCCGTTTGAGCTCAGCTGCAAGGTCCATACGAAAATCGTCTTTTCCAAAGGTAAAGTTTTTAAACTTAGATGGCAACAAATGTAAGGTGATTTTTTTGGTGCCCAAGATTTTGATGCCATGTTCCTCAAATTTTGCCTTTAATTCTGAAGTCTTAATATCCTGAGGATAGACGGCATGAATATGACTTGTTTGCGGATTATAGGCTAACTCACAATAATCGAGAAAATCGCGAAGCGTTTGGTCGGTCAATGCTACCACATCCACGGTAACATCGAGCATCATCGTGTCATCTTCTTTATAAGGTTCACCAAAGGTAAAAATGCCGATGGGCTCTGCGGTGTTATAGACATTCTTTGGCAAAATTTCATCAAGTTACGGCAAGGAGACCCCCGCTTCTTAAGCGGGGGAGGAATTGCCGCCCTCCTGGAATCTAATTTCTGTTAAATAGGTTCTGCGCTTCTCAACAAGCTTTAATTTCCTGCAGCTTACTCCT
>JAHLFG010000047.1 GCA_018883895.1 Candidatus Anaerobiospirillum merdipullorum | reverse complement strand
CAGGAGTAAGCTGCAGGAAATTAAAGCTTGTTGAGAAGCGCAGAACCTATTTAACAGAAATTAGATTCCAGGAGGGCGGCAATTCCTCCCCCGCTTAAGAAGCGGGGGTCTCCTTGCCGTAACTTGATGAATGAGGATGGGATCTGAGATTAATCTAACGCAAAACCTTTCTGAAACCTTATTTAAACCACGCAGACAGGGATTGGAAACCTCGCTTATTTCCAATTCCGGCTGTCCCCTGCCGGAGTTGTTGCCGCAGGCCCAAGCTATTTTTGGTTTTAATGAGCATTGGTATCGGCCGTTAAATCGCTTCTATTGGACCTGGCTTGGCGGTAACTTGCTGGATATTGAAGAGGCGCTGTCGCATATTGCCAGTTCGCAAAATTCCCGCACGCGTCCTACTTGCCTTGATACCGTGGAAGAATATGGCCCGGGCAATTGGATCTATGAATTTAATACTATCGCGCAAAAACGCGTGCAACAGGCCGGAGAGTGTGAAGATAATGAGCGTAAAGCCCATCATTACCGTATGGCCTCACGCTATTTTGCCATTGCCGCCTACCCCTATTTAAAGGGCGATACCTTAGCGCAGCAAGCGGCCTTACTCTGTCGGCGTTACTATCGCGCTATCTTTGAGGCTTCCACTACCTGCGGTTATTACAGTGAGGAAACATTTACCTTTCAGGGACATAAAATTACCGCCTATTTACACAGTCCGGATAATACCGCGGTGCATCCGTGCGTCCTGGTCTTGGGCTCGTATGAGCAAAGCTGTACCGATTTCTTTCGCTTCTTTAATGATTATCTTAGGCCGCGCGGCATTGCGATTATGGTGCTTGAAATGCCGGGGCAGGGCAATTGCGCGTCCTTAAAATTAGAGCCGCAAAGCTCGGATTATTTAAAAAGCGCCATTGAGCATTTACAAGCGCTGCCCTTTATTGATGGCACTAATCTGGGGTTTTATGCCCGCGGAGTGGCGGCACTGGCGGCCATGCGTTTGTGTCTGCTGGAGCCACAGCTGATTAAAGCGGCGGTATTGGTAAATCCGCTGATAGATAGGCTCTATATGGATGAGCAGGCGCTTTTAAGCATCCCTTTATGTCTGCGCTCCTCCTTTGCCAATCGCTTAGATTTAGATGCCTCCCATTGGGATACTTTAATTCCGCAAGCGCAAATTCTGTCGCTTAAAAAACAAGGCCTGCTTACCGGGGGCGTACGCGCTAAGCCTGCCATTTTGTGCCTGGACGCGCGGGAGATGAAGCTGAGCTCTGAGGATGTTAAATTAATTGAGCGTAGCTTTAAGGATGTCACCACGCTTGCTATCTCAAGCGGTGGCTTTAATGCCGGGAGCTTGACCATGCTAAATGAAGTGTGTAAGTTCTTTGTTAAACATTTTGTTATCTAAGGATGATTATGTCAGCGCCTTTGCGTATTGTCATTAAATTGGGCACGAGTACCCTTACCACTGGCAGCCCGCATTTAAATCGCGCTCAAATGCTGGAGATTGTGCGTGCCGCAGCTAAATTACAACAACAGGGCCATCAGATCTTGGTGGTGTCATCCGGTGCCATGGCCGCCGGCCGCGAGCTTTTGCACGATCCTAAATTGCCGGCGCAGTTGAGCTCTAAGCAGATGTTGGCCTCAGTTGGGCAAGGGCGTTTGATTGAAGTTTGGGAAAGCCTCTTTGCCATCTATGGACTGCATATTGGGCAAATTTTATTGACACGGGCTGACTTGGAAAGCCGCGAGCGCTATTTAAATGCCAAGGATACCTTGGGGGCGATGCTTGAGCATGGCATCGTACCGGTGATTAATGAAAATGATGCGCTCTCCACTCAAGAAATTCGGGTGGGCGATAATGACACCTTGGCGGCCTTGGTCGGTACTTTAGCTGACGCGGATATGATTATTCTGCTTACCGATCAAAAGGGGCTTTATACTGCCGATCCGCGCAGCAATCCGCAGGCTAAGCTTATCCGCAAAGTGCATGCAATTGATGATAATTTAATGGCCTTAGCCGGCGGCGCCGGTAGCGCCCAAGGCACCGGCGGCATGTACACCAAGTTGCAGGCGGCGCGTTTGGCCTTAGAGGCAGGCATTGAATTGCTGATTGCCTCAGGACATGATCCGGCCACCATCGTGGATTTAGTGCACGGGCAGGGGGATTGTACGCGCTTTATTCCGGCGCATAAGGGCGCACAAGCGCGCAAATTGTGGCTAAATGCCTTAAAGCCGCAAGGAACGCTTAAAATTGATGCCGGCGCAGTGGCGGCCTTGCAGCAACAAGGCTCGAGCTTATTGCCATCCGGGGTCGTGGCCGTGCACGGTGAGTTTTCTCGCGGCAGTGCCGTCTTAATTGTAGATCCTAACGATAAGCCCTTGGCGCAGGGTTTGGCGCGCTATAACGCCGAGGATTTGCGCCGCATTGCCGGGCATCGCTCAGATGATATTGTGACGCTACTTGGCTATTCGCGCGGCGCGGTGGTGGTGCATCGCGATAATTTAGTCATGCTTTAGAGGATACATTCATGGAAAGCATTGCAAGCTTATGCCGCAAAACCCAAGCGGCCTCTTTTACCACCGCGGTGTTATCAACGGCAAAGAAAAATCAGCTGCTACTTAATCTTGCCGCTAAGTTAGAAGAGCGTGAGGCAAAGATTATGGCGGCCAATCAACGCGATGTTAGCGCCGCTCAAGCAAAAGGTTTGGCCCCGGCCTTAGTGGATCGCTTAACTTTAACTAAGGCACGCTTTAACGAGATGGTAAATGGCGTGCGGCAGGTGGCTAGTTTAACCGATCCTATCGGACAGACCTTTGATGGGCGCGTTACTCCTACCGGGCTTACCATTGTCAAGCGGCGCGTGCCCTTGGGCGTGGTGGGCGTTATCTATGAGTCCCGGCCCAATGTCACCGCAGATATTGCCGCTTTATGCCTCAAGTCGGGCAATGCCTGTGTGCTGCGCGGCGGCTCTGAGGCCATTAATTCCAATTTAGCTATTTACGCGGCTATTGAGGAAAGTTTAGAGCATGCGGGGGTGGATCCGTACGCGGTAAGTTTAATTAAAAGTACCGCCCGTGAGGATGTGCAGGAAATGCTGGCGCAAGATGCCTATATCGACGTTATTGTGCCGCGTGGCGGCGAGGCCTTGCATCGCTTCTGTCAGCACAATTCGGCCATTCCGGTGATCGTCGGTGGCTTTGGCATCAGTCATATCTATGTAGCTAAGAGCGCCTCCTTAAATAAGGCGGTGCCGCTTATCATTAATGCTAAGGTGCAAAAGCCCTCAGCCTGCAATGCCTTGGATACCTTGTTAATTGAGGCCTCGCGGGTTGAGGAAATGTGCGCGTTACTTATAGAGCCTTTAAAAGAGCATCAGGTGACGGTCCATGCGCATGGGGCCTGTCTGCCGGTTTTTGAACAGCTTAAGTACCCATACTTACAGGCAGGCGTGGCGGAAGATTTTGATAAGGAATGGCTGTCGCTGACGCTTAATATCGCGCCGGTGGAAAATGTGCAGGCGGCAATTGAGCATTTGCGTGCCCATCATGCGATGCACTCCGATAGCATCTTAAGTAATGACTTGGCCGAAGTGGACTTCTTTGTGCGTCGCGCCGGCTCCGCTTGTGTCTATGTCAATGCCTCCACCCGCTTTACCGATGGCGGACAATTTGGCCTGGGCGCTGAGGTGGCCATCTCGACGCAAAAATTGCATGCCCGCGGCCCGATGGCCTTAACCGAGCTTACCACCTATCAATATGTCTGCAGTGGCGATTATTTGTGCCGCGGCTAATGGTTATGCCGCTAAGCTTTGTTTCATCAAGTTACGGCAAGGAGACCCCCGCTTCTTAAGCGGGGGAGGAATTGCCGCCCTCCTGGAATCTAATTTCTGTTAAATAGGTTCTGCGCTTCTCAACAAGCTTTAATTTCCTGCAGCTTACTCCT
>JAHLFG010000046.1 GCA_018883895.1 Candidatus Anaerobiospirillum merdipullorum | reverse complement strand
GGCAGGGGCAATACAGGGGTGAAATTACTTCTTCGCGTCAGCCTTGTCGTCTGCTGGGGTAGCAGCTTCTTGCTGGGCTTTTTGCTGTTGCAGTAATTGCTGCTGACGTAACTGTAACTGCTTTTGCCGTTCAGCGACGACCGCCTTATCCTCAACATTAATGACCTTAACTTCCCAAATGTAAGGCATGCCTTGCAGTGAGCTATCGACATTCCATACCCCCGGATAGTTGCGATAGTCAATATAGACGCGCACCACATCCCCTTTCTTTAAGGTCGGGAAGACTAAGGCAAAAGGATTGCCTTTTGCGAGCGAATCTAAGGTTAAGAGATCGTTTAGCATATAGCTGTGGACGCGTAAATCCGGCGTTAAGAGCTTGGTCTCAATCTGTACTGCCACGTCCTTATTGACCGTCGGCGCATCTTTTGCCGCTTGCTCTAAATAAAGCACGTAGATGCCATCGGCAATATGCTTAATGCCCGGGAGTTTTGCTACATAGTCTAAGTAATCAGCACCCGTCTGCAGATTGCTGGCCACAATCGCCTGTTGATTGACCGGATTGGCATTGTAGGTGCGGTTTTGCCGGAACGAGCAGATCACAGAATTGCCGTGCACCGTGATGTTCTGTGAGCTATCGCAAAAGCCGCCGATGACCTCATTGACTGAAGCTTGATCTTTTTTGGCGGCATTGGGCTCATAAACTAAGGTGTCGCCCGGCATGCAGAAGGCTAAGTTGTCTGAGTCTTTAACAAAGCAGGAAGCTGGCAGTCTTTTGTGCAACAGTGAGCTTTGCATTACGGTATCATTCTTAGCCGTATCTTTAGCGGTAGTTTGGGCCTGAGTATTATCTCCGCAGGCGGTTAAGAGCATGGTAACAGCAGTTGCCAGTGCTAATTTGGAACAAAAATTAGTGAACATATAAAACATACCTGTGCAATCAAGGCGGCGCGACTAAATAGCGCACGGCCTAAGTAAATCCTGCAGGTTATAAAAAGTACTCTCATTATACCTAAGAAAAAGCGTCAGGCTAATTACGCACCTTAAGCTATCAGGTTTACGTAAAGGGTTTGGCCATAAGTAAAAAGGCCGCAGTTGCGGCCTTTTTTTCAAATACTAATTAGTAGTGACGGCAGATTAGAGCACGCCCTGAGCAATCATGGCATCAGCGACCTTGCGGAAGCCGGCGATGTTAGCGCCTAACACTAAGTTGCCTTCGGCATTGAACTCACGGGCAGTCTCAGCGGCAGCCTCGTAAATGCCGGTCATAATGGCATGTAACTTGCCATCGACTTCATCAAAGGTCCAAGCGGTCATACCGGCGTTCTGCTCCATCTCCAGCTGCGAGGTGGCTACACCACCGGCGTTGGCAGCCTTGGCCGGGCCATAGGCGATACCAGACTTTAAGAACTCGTTGATGGCATCGATGGAGGACGGCATGTTGGCGCCTTCAGCCACGCACTGGCAACCGTTGGCCAGCAGGCACTTGGCATCCTCTAAATTGACCTCGTTCTGGGTAGCGCACGGGAAGGCGGCATAAACCGGAACCGACCACACGGCATTGCGGCCCTGCGGGTACTCGGCACGCGGAGTGTACTTGGCAGTCGGGACTAACTCAGCATAACGAGTCAGGGAGGCACGCTCCACTTCCTTAACCTGCTTTAAGACGTCAACCTTAATACCGGTCTCGTCATAGATCATGCCGCGGGAGTCAGAGACGGTCACCGGGGTAGCGCCGACCTGATAGAGCTTCTCACAGCAGTAGATGGCAACGTTACCGGCACCGGAGACGGAGCACTTCTTGCCTTCTAAGCTCTCACCACGGGCCTTGAGCATTTCCTGGGCAAAGTAAACGGTACCGTAACCGGTAGCCTCAGTACGAGCCAGCGAGCCACCGAAGTTTAACGGCTTGCCGGTTAACACACCTTCGTACTTGGTGGTCAGACGCTTGTAGGCACCATAGAGGTAGCCAATCTCGCGGCCGCCTACGCCGATATCACCGGCCGGGACGTCGACTAAAGCGCCGATATAGCGGTGTAACTGCACCATGAAGGCCTGGCAGAAACGCATTACTTCATTATCAGACTTGCCCTTAGGATCAAAGTCAGAACCGCCCTTGGCGCCGCCAATCGGAGTACCGGTCAGGGAGTTCTTGAAGATCTGCTCAAAGCCTAAGAACTTGAGCACGCCCAGGTTAACAGTCGGGTGGAAGCGCAGACCGCCCTTGTACGGGCCGATGGCGGAGTTGAACTGTACACGGTAGCCGCGGTTGACCTGGATTTCGCCCTTATCGTCCACCCACTCAACGCGGAACTGGAAAATGCGCTCCGGCTCAACGATGCGCTCTAAGATCTTATTCTTCTGATAGGCCGGATTCTTATCTAAGGCCGGCTGTAAAGTGGCCAAAACTTCCTGAACGGCCTGCAGGAACTCGGGCTGATCGGCATAGCGGCCCTTTAACTCATCAAAAACCTGCTGAGAATAAGACATGATTTTTTATCTCCTAAAGTCAAAGTCATGCTGAAAATTAGATTGCTCACAATTTACACTCTAATGGCGCAAAATGTAAGAAAAGGGAGCGAAAAATTTGAATAATCATGGTGCACTAACAATAATGGATCAAAAATGGTTATATTTGCACTAAAAACGAACACAAATGGTTAACGATGGCGCAAGGCTATGCGCCAAAATAGTACAGGGGAGGGATGACTTTAAGGTAGTGGCACAGTAGCACGACTTTTACCATAAAATCCCGACGCGCAGCTTTTCAAGCGGGCAGTGATCATTTTGCACTAAAGACGGGGGACAACTGGTTTGTGCGCATTTTTAAGGGCATTGCTCGTATACCATAAGTCAAGAATTGTGTGCTAATTTAAGTGATGGCGCAGACTTTATGCGCGGCATTAGTGCCAAGTGCTGGTTTTGCCGGGTGCAGGAGATTAAAGGGATTTATCTTACAAGGCGTTGCTGTATTTAGCTTTAGCGCGGAAACGAGCCCCGGAAGTGCCGCTGCCACAATTGACTCCTTGAACCAGGTGGTTCAAGTGGGGTCACTATGGTTGCCTAAGGCTTCCGTGCATAAAATGACGGCCTGCACAATAGCAAGCAAGAAGCAGCCCCAATCTAGTAAATATCGGCTCAGGGTACATGCGACTGGCGTACACCCCAGGGAAATCGTTAGTCTTGCGACTTGTTTATACGGTAACAAATGCCATCGGTTTTTACAAGAATTTTATTTGTCATGGGGGCGTTTTCAGGCGGGGCTAAACGTTTGCCAAGCGCATGTTTATCGGCAAAACGCTGTCAAGTAAATTTTTTTGCTTTAAGGGCGGGGCAACAAAGGGATCAAGCGCTTTTAAGCTCGAAGTTTTAAGGCAGATAACAAAAAATAAGGGATATTAAGAAGGGTGGGGAGCTTCCCAACTATTCTTCGGTACCTTAAAACTTAATCCTGGCTGCTACCTTCCGGTCCTGACCAATTTAACTAAGCTTAAGTACGAAGCGGCTGAAAAGCTCCCATTGCAAAAAAGTAGGTGCATTGTAACAGACTGCATAAAAATAGCAAGCGCCGCTTTAAGATAGCCCGTCCTTAGGTACGAAATTGCCCCCGCTAAAGCGCCTTGAGGTAAAGCCAGATATCTTTCGTATTATAGTTTTGTATTCTAGCGTCTGCTGTTTGCATGCTTCTTACTTCTTTAAGGAGCAACACCTCCCATCGATCTCTTATTCTTAAGCCATTTTAATGGAGCTTTACCATTTAATACCTTGATTTTCTTTTGTATTATAGCTGTCATGCATATATGAAGAAAGAAGATTTACCCGATTTTGCTAAACCCTTTAAGAAAAGCGGCTATGACGTTAGACTGTCAGGTAGTCGCTATCAGCTATTTAAAATCACCTCCACGCGGGTGGAGGGACTTAAATATCCTAAGTTGTTACAAGAGTACATCGGCACTATTGATCCGGAAAAAGGATTAATTAAGAAAAAGCCCAGAACTAAAGCTGAGGATAAGCTGGTGGTTGCCATGGTGGAGTTTGGGCTGAGCAATTTTCTCCTCCGGCACTTTAAGCGCAATCTAATGCGCTCTGCCCCCCGACTTTAGTCCTTTAAATCCGACTTAACTTCTTATAATATCGATTTTTTAATCTATTTTTATGCATCAAAAATATTTGTCTAATAAGCGTCTAATTAGGGTCAAATATGATACAATTAAAATACGTTAATTAGGAGGGTGGAATGTCCTTTAGACTCAAGGTCACTAAAAACAAAGGCAGAGAATATGCCGCGATCGTGGAGAATGTTTACAATCCTGTCACCCATGGATCCTCTTCAAGGACCGTGCGCACTTATGGTGACCTAGCTAAGGCACGGCTTCTCAATCCCCTAATTGACCAAGAAATAGAACATGAGGTTGCGCGGCTAAACGCTGATCAGGATGTTGCAAGAAAAGCATGGGTTGATCGGCACTTACAAAGTCTTTCAACGTATAATCAGCTCGCAATCAAGCAAGTTAATTATGGTATTGTTTTTTATCGTAAAATATGGGAAAGCCTTAAATTGCATACGTGGTTTGATCGGGCCCGCCGCAATTCAAGAGGATCGATCACCTACGACCTGGATTTAGCGGCTTTCCTACTGGCCTCGATGCGTATCTTAAGGCCGATGTCAAAAATTAAGACCTTTGCCGCCAGAGATGAACTTCTTTTTGATTTTACAGATCTTTCTTTAGATAATATCTACCAATGTCTTGATGCGCTCGCTGCAAGGAAGAAGACGATAGTGGCCACCGTCAATCATAACTTAGATGACGTTTATGAGCGGGTCAAAACCATAGCCTTTTATGACGTGACTACCTTCTACTTTGAATCCTTTGACTCTGACGAACTGCGTGCCCGAGGCATGAGCAAAGAACATAAAACCAATGAGGTGCAAGTTGTACTTGGCCTGCTTGTTGATGGGGAAGGCATCCCCATTGACTATGAATTATTCAAAGGCAACACCTCCGAAATGAATACCATCGTTGAAGTGGTAAATAGTTATAAGGTTCAGAATAACTTAGACAAAGTTACTGTGGTAGCTGACCGAGGATTGAATTCTAGGCTCAACTTGAAAAGTTTGGCTGATTTGAATTTTGATTACATCGTGGCTCAATCTATAGAGCGCTTACCGGCGGCCATCAGGAAGCAGGCTCTCAGCCAGGATAACTGGGATAGCATTCACGTGGTGGACGAAGAGGAAGTATTCAAAGTCAAAATCATTGAGCAAAATTCGGCGCCTGAACTAGATAATCGGATCATCGTAACTTGGTCCGCTAAACGTCAGGCACATGATTTGAAGGTGCTCAATGAGCAATATTCAAAGAGCTTGGAGCTACTGTCCCAAGGCAATGGGGCGATTAATGCATCATTTAAACACGGTACTCGACAGTTTCTTAAACTCAAAAAGGGTACAAAAAATGACTACGTCCCTAATGAAGATCTTTACAAAAAACGCGTTGAGTGGGCAGGATTTTATGCTTTGGTTAGTTCCGATAAGCATGCTGATGCCATGACCATTTATAGAAACCTGCGTAGACTATGGCACATCGAAGAATGCTTTCGCGTTATGAAAACGAATCTTAACGCTCGTCCCGTATACGTGTGGACAACCAAGCGGATTCGAGGTCATTTTGTAGTCTGCTACCTAGCCTTGGTCATGGAAAGATTGGCATATTGGAAAATAAGGCAAGCTGCTATTGATATGTCCAATCATCAGCTTATCGAAATTCTAAACAGAGCCAATATGGGCATTTTAGAACAGGATAAAACCAAAAAAGTGCTGTATATGCGTCAAGGCATATCGGCAAATGAGGAGAAAAATACCGACCATCTGAGCAAGATAGACCAGGTGCTCTCGATAGTTGGTGTTCAACAATTGGGCGCCGTCGAGGACAGTTTAGGGCTAGCTCGAAAGATTAAAACTAGCTCAAATGCAAAATTGATTATCTAAAATTAGACAACTAAATTTGATGCATGCGAAAGTTTGATTCTGCC
>JAHLFG010000004.1 GCA_018883895.1 Candidatus Anaerobiospirillum merdipullorum | reverse complement strand
ATATTGTGCCGATTTTAGGTGGTCTGGCCATTATCGGCCCGTTAGCGGCTGCGATGTCCACCATTGCTTCGCTCCTGATTGCCGGTTCTTCGGCTGTGGTGAAAGATATTTATCTGCACTACAAGACTTCGCGCAATGAGCAGATTGAGCAGAAGAAAGTGGCTCGTGTTTCCTTCACCATTACGGCCATCATGGGTGCCATCGCTTTCGTAATTGCCATCGATCCGCCTGATCTTATCGTGTGGATTAACATGTTTGCTTTCGGTGGTCTGCAAACTGTGTTCTTCTGGACCATGATCTTCGGCTTCTTCTGGTACAAAGCCAACCGCATTGGTGCCTTATGTAGCGTTATCGGTGGTTTGTCTTCGTACTGCGTCACCATGGCGCTCAACATCAAGATTGATGAGTTCCACAACATCATCATCGGTCTGGGCGTTGCTTTGATCCTCTTTGTGATTGGCAACAAGTTTGGCAAGCCGATGGATGAAAAGACTGCCAAGATCTTCTTCCCGGAGAAATTTAACTAAAACACAAACGTTACTTGGCAACACAGTCTGAGGGTACGCCCTCAGACTTCTTAGCAAAAGGCGCCTCATCAGGCGTCTTACTTTTGATAATAAGAAGGTTGTATGCAGGTCGTAGCCTCAATTTTCATTCTTATGGCCGGAGTGCTGTGGGGATCACAAGGCATTTTTGCCAAAGATCTGAGCGCAGCCGGGCTAAGCATCTATAACATTGCAGCCATCAGAATCAGTGGGTGCGCCATATTTATTTTGCTGGCGGTGCTGTTATTAAAGCGTGCGCTTCTGAAAATTAGACTGCAAGATGTGTGGTTGTTTTTGGGTTCCGGGCTTATTAGTATCGTTGATTTTACCTGTTTGTACTATCAAGCGATCGCGCTATCTTCTATGGGGACGGCGGCGGTGCTCTTGTATATTTCTCCGGCTCTAGTTACGCTCATGTCGTGCCTTTTCTTTAAAGAACAAATAACCAAACGCAAAATTTTAGCCTTGGCTTGTGCCATTTGTGGTTGCATTTGTGTGTCCGGGGTATTAGGTAGTGGCATGACCGTCAATGTCAGCGGCTTTGCCTGCGGTATTGGTGCGGGTTTTTGCTATGCCCTCTATTCCATCTTTAGTGCCGCGGCCATGCATCGGGGATATCACCCTTTTACTGTGATGGTGTATACCTTTGTTATTGGCTCGGCTGGCATTTTGCCCTTGGCTGATTTTGGTGAATTGCAACAGGTTAATGCCGCAGTCCCGGGGCTTTATGTGCAGGAAATACTCTTTGTCCTGGTGGCGGCGCTCTTGCCTTATCTGTTTTATACCATAGGTTTGCGTAGTCTTGATCCCAGTAAAGCGGCCATCATGGCTTCGATGGAAGCGGTATCAGCCGCCATTTTTGGTATAACCGTCTTCGATGAGCCCTTATCTGCCAATATTGTCATTGGCATAGTTGCCGTCTTAGGCTCGGTTATCGTGCTAAATCTTAAAGTGCCGCAGATGAGCAGGGTGCATTAATTTTCCACGCTAAGCAAGTTCCTGCCTTTATTAAATAGATGAAGGCAAGTGTGGTCCTTTAAAGCGGCAAAGGGTGAGATTTGCCGCTTTCGTGTATTTAGGGGATTTTAGGTAAGGTGTAGCTTTAGACTTTTGATTAAAACTAAACACCATGAGTGTCTTTTATCGCGTTTTAATCCAGGCCTGAAGGTGGATACAGTCAGGGCGAGGCTTGGGCAGGATGCGCTTTTATTACCTAAAGAAAAAGAGCTCAATAGAGGACTGTTGAGCTCTTATCTTTAATCGAGGTTAATACTTACTTAGTTGGTCGGGAGAAAAAGTTTAGCTACGCCCTTTGGCCAAATACTTCTCCATTTCTTCAGCCGGGACCATGCCGCCTCCGGTGGCCCACACTAAATGGGTGGCATTATCAAGTTGCGCCTTGGTAAAGCCCATGCGCTGTAAGTATTCTTGATTGGCAAGTACGCGGCTAATGCCCGGCATACCGGCTAAGGCCGAAGGCTCTAAGCGTACGCCTTCTGTTTCATCAAGTAGCGCAAGTAACTGATACATCTCTTGGTCTTGTAAGGTGTAGTAGCCATCAATCAAGCGTTGCATCGCGCGGCCGACAAAGCCTGACGGACGCCCGACGGCTAAACCATCAGCGGCGGTGAGGTTATCAATGCCCAAATCCTGTACCGCAATCTTCTCGTGCAGCCCGGTGTAAACACCTAAGAGCATGCACGGGGAGTGAGTCGGCTCGGCAAAGATGCAGTGCACCGCATCGCCAAAGGCATTTTTCAGACCAAAGGCCACGCCGCCCGGGCCGCCGCCGACACCGCAGGGCAGATAGACAAAGAGCGGATGCTCGTTATCTACGGTGACATCCAAAGTGGCAAACTGCTTCTTTAAGCGCTCGCCGGCGACGGAATAACCTAAGAATAAAGTGCGGGAGTTTTCATCGTCGATAAAGAAGCAGGTCGGATCTTTTTGCGCCTCTTTACGGCCATTGGCCACCGCCACGCTGTAGTCGGTTTTATATTCCACCACATTGACGCCATTGGCGCGCAGTTTTTGCTTCTTCCACTCACGGGCGTCGGCGGACATATGCACGCTGACCTTAAAGCCAAGCTTGGCACTCATGATGCCAATGGACAGACCTAAGTTGCCGGTGGAGCCGACGGCAATGCTGTATTGACTGAAGAATTGACGGAACTCATCACTAAAGAGCTTGCTATAGTCATCTTCATATTTAAGTAAGCCCGCCTGCACGGCCAAATCTTCAGCATGCTTGAGTACTTCATAAATACCGCCACGGGCCTTAATGGAGCCTGAGATCGGTAAATGACTGTCTTGCTTGAGCCACAGCTTGCCGCTAAGCGGCATGCCAAAACGCTCTGTTAAGGCCTGTTGCATCTTAGGGATGGGACGCACTTGCGACTCAATGATGCCCTTTGACGGCTGCGTCTCAGGGAAGGCCTTGGCAATATACGGGGCAAAGCGATTTAAACGTGCAGCGGCATCGGCAATGTCATCTTTAGTCAAACCTACGTCTTTAAGTCCTTCTGCCGTGGGGGCAATCTCCGGGTTAAACCAGGTGACTTCCTTTAAAGCAATCAAATCTTTAACGAGCGGGTGAGTCTTAATTAACTCTACAATCTTATCCTGTTGCATAACTTACCTCCGTTAGATAATGGTGGACAGGGCAAAGGTGCCGCCTAAGGCTACTACTGAGGCAATTAAGGTGGCAGTGGTGTAGTATTTTAAAATCTCATTCATGGTGGCCGCGCAGTACTGCTTGACCAGCCAGAACAGGGAGTCGGTCACAATGGTGCAGCCAATGGCGCCCGAGCCGATGGCTAGAGTGATGATTTCCGGGCTGATGTCAGGGTACATACTTAACATCGGTTGCACAATGGCGGTCGCACCCATCATGGCAACGGTGGCCGAGCCAACGGCCGCGTGCAGAATGATGGCCACCAGCCAGGCCAATAAAATCGGATGCATCGACAGATTGGCTAAGATCTGCGCTAAAGCATCGGACACGCCGCTACCGCTTAAGATGCCGTTAAAAGCACCACCGGCACCGATAATGAGCAGAATGTTGGCAATGGAGGAGAAGCAGTTTTCCGTATTGCTAAGCAATTGGCTCATGGTCATCTGACGTCTGAGACCTAACAGATAGTAGGCGGCAAAGGCGGCGATGAAGAGGGCGGTAATCGGATTGCCCAAGAACTCTAAGATGGCAAAGGCGGTGGAGTTGTTGTCGAGATTAAACTGCGCCACAGTCTTAATGAGCATTAAGGCGATGGGCAGGAAGATGCAAAAGAGAGTCACGCCAAGGCTGGGCAGCTCTTCTTCCTTACGCACCTTAATATCGGCAAATTCGTCCGGGACCTTCTTAAAGGGCACCTTGTCTTTAAGTAAGCGTAAGAATAAGGGGCCACCTACCAATGAGGCCACCAAGCCTACCGCTAAGCCGGCAATAATGACGGTGCCGATATCAGCTTGTAACTGATTGGTCACGAAGAGCGCAGCCGGATGCGGCGGCACAATGCAGTGTACGGCCATTAAAGCGGTGCACAGCGGAATGGCTAATTTAAGTAAGGAGACATTGGTCTTTTTGGCAATGGAGAAGGCCAGCGGAATAAGCAAGACCACGCCTACTTCCACAAAGAGCGTAATACCGCAAATCAAGCCCACGATCACCATGATGACATCGGGTTTGAGGAAGCGACTGCGCAAGAGCGTTATGCCAATTTTCTCCGCGGCACCAGAGATCTCGAGCATTTTACCCAAGATGGTGCCCAAACCGATGATGGCCGCGAGGAAGCCTAAGGTGCCACCAATGCCGTTTTCGATGGCCGCAAGCAATTCAGCGGGCTTCATCTGCATGAGCAGGCCCACGTAGAAGCTTGCCAGCATTAAGGCCAAGAACGGATGCAGTTTAAATTTAACAATCGATAAAATGATAAGCAGGATACTCGTCACCAAGACGATTACCACAAAGGCGCTAGAGTCCATGGGTTTTTCCCTCTTCTATAGTTGCTCTGTCTTACTTGGCAAGCGCAATGCACTCAATTTCCACTAAAGCCCCTTTGGGCAGGGCGGCCACTTCAAAGGCACTGCGCGTCGGATACGGGGCGGCAAAGGTCTTAGCGTAAACTTCATTCATTGCCGCAAAATCACTGATGTGCTGTAAAAAGACGGTGGTCTTAACCACTTTATCTAGGCCAGAACCTGCCGCCTCCAATAGCGCCTTTAAATTGGCAAGCGATTGCGCGGTTTGAGCTGCAATGCCTTCGGGCATGGTGCCACTGCTAGGGTCAAGCGGCAGTTGCCCGGATACAAAGATAAGCTCTCCGGTCTTTAACGCGGCACTATAAGGACCAATGGCTTGCGGGGCATTAGCGGAGGTGATGACTTCTTTCATGGCTTTGTCCTCTAGGTTTAATGGTCAAATAAAAGTTTATTTAAAGGATTTTCTCCTGCGGCAAAGCATAACAAAGCAAGCTCAAGCTTTTATTGATCTAAGTCAAATTTTTGCCAAGGCTTACATAATTTTTGTGGGGTTAATATTATTAATATCTTGTAAAATAAGCAAAATAATTGTGGATTAAATCTACAAACTCAATAGATCTTTTATTGAGTTTAATTGGGGCAAGTGATAACGGGGAAAATTAAGCCAAGATCAAGTATTTGTGGAAGGTGCTCACTAAACAAGTTCATTATGGGGACAACATGGGCTTATTTGGGGGGCCAGAGGTGCATGAGAACAGGCCATTAAGAGTAAGTAATAAGTGACCTATTTATGTTGTCGGCATGATGAATTAGTCAACCAAGTTGCGGTGGTTGTTTTTTGCTATTTTGTTTTGTCATCGCTCCGTGCACGTAGATCAATGCACTGTATTATAGTGGCGCCAAAGGGCGCTCATTGGTTTAGCGTCAGAAGATTTTTACGATATAAAAAGTATAAATTTGACAAACAGCATTAGCGACCAATTTGCTTTTGTTCTTCTATATAAATATGTTGCAGACCACGTGCGGGCGACATGATCTAACTAGGCTCTTCTTGTCATTATTTTGCGTATGAATTTGACAAATTATCGTTTTCGTAAACGTTTGCAAAGAAACAAATGTGATCATAATCACAGTCAAAAAGTGCAAAACTGGCTGTTTGTGTGCATTTCAATGTGATTGATATCACAAAAATGCCATGATTTTGCAAATTTGAGATAAATGTCAAATTTATTTTTACATTGCCTAAGATTTTAAAAATATAAAAAGGATTTTTTCAACAAAGCCCTCTGTAAGTTTGCCTTAATATCGCCTTGCATCCAGGAACAGGATGTTGATTTTGTGAATTTACAGAGAGGATAAAATGGCAATTTCGTACGATGTGCATCTCAAATATGGCGTTGATCCCAATGAGTCCTTACAGGGTAAAGTCGCGGTAGTTACCGGCGGTTTTGGCGGTATCGCAATGGCGAGCAATCGCTTAATGTATGCCAAGGGTGCTAGTTTGGCTTTGCTTTATGCCCCTTTCGATGCCGGTAAGTTAGAAGAAAGCTTAGCGGAATTTGAAGACAAGTCACGCGTTATCGCGGTGGAATGCGATGTTACTTCCCCTGAGTCTGTGAAAAAAGCCTTTGCTGAAGTTAAGGCCAAGCTCGGTACTATCGACATTTTAGTGACTTGTGCTGGCTATGTGTGCTTGCAACCGTGCATGGAAACTGAGCTTAGTGAGTGGAATAAGCATATGGAGGTTAACTTGACCGGTACCTTCTTATGCGCTCAGGAAGCTGCCCGCATCATGACCACGGACAAGCACGGCGGCAAGATTATCGTAATCGCATCTCAGGCTGCCACGGTGGCACTGGATAATCACGTCGCTTATGCAACCTCTAAGGCCGGCCTCATGGGCATGTGCAAGGTGATGGCCAAGGAATTAGGCCCTTATCAGATTTGCGTTAACACGATTTCTCCTACTGTGGTGTTAACCCCGATGGGTGCTAAGGCATGGGAAGGCAAGAAGGGTGAAGACAATAAGAAGATGATCCCGATTGGCCGCTTTGCCTACACCGATGAAATTGGCGCTGCCGTGTTGTTCTTAGCTAGCAACGGAAGCGACATGATAACCGGTACTGACATCTTAATCGATGGTGGTTATCAAGTCTGGTAAGCATTTACCCTCAGCAAATTTTCCCTATCAATTTTGGAGTATGTGTTATGAAGAAATTTACCCTGTTGGCCTTAAGCGCAGCTTTAGCTGCTTCCCTCTCTTTTACTGCACAGGCCGCGTCCGATAAAGGCACCATCGCTATCATGGTGAACGCTCTGGACAACCCGTACTATGCCGCTGAGGCAGCTGGTGCTGATCGCCAAGCCAAGGCCTTGGGCTATGACACCTTAGTTCTTTCTCACAATGAAGATGTGAAGAAGCAAAACGAACTGTTTGACAATGCCATCGGCCAGAAGGTTAAGGGCATTATCGTTGATTGCGCCGATTCAACTGCTTCTGTCGCAGCCGTGCAGAAAGCTACAGATGCCGGTATCCCGGTAGCGCTGATTAACCGTGAAATTGTCAAAGACGGTATCGCATTAGTGCAATTAACTCACA
>JAHLFG010000003.1 GCA_018883895.1 Candidatus Anaerobiospirillum merdipullorum | reverse complement strand
AAACTTGGATCAACATTCCGCGGTGCCTGTTTCCTGATAAGCGCAGTCCCCTGCGGGACTTAGGCTAGTCAACCTGGGCTTAAAGCTCTGCAGCTTCAAGCCCCCGCCTCTTTAGGCGGGGGTAGTTGACTCATCTTGTTTAATCGGCTAACTCTAAACTCGCCAGCATCTGTGCGCAGCGAGGTCATAGGCAAATTAGGCTCCAGGCCCGAAAGCTTAAACAGCGCAAAATCCTTTAATAAGGACTTGACGGTAGCCTAAAGACCGCTTTTCTTGATGCACCCCGCCATGTGTGACCATTGCAAAGGGCAAGTGAGCAAGCGCCTGCTTACCAAATAAACCATAGGGGCAAGTGTTATAGGTAAAATTAACACCTTTCTCATGCATTTTTATTGCTCCTGCTTAAAACGCCATGGGGTAGCAATTAAGGCCTTGCGTGCACAGCTACATTCATGCAAGCTTTTTGCTTTTTTCTCTATCTAAAGGCGCAATTGCACCATCCACCGTTAATCCTTAGATAGCGCAAACAAAAACAGCGCTTTATCATGCACCACAAGCCGCTCCCCATACCCATCCACCGGCAAAGGAGCGGCTTACCTTATGTTTGTCTTTAAATTTTTACCTTAAAGTGGCGCTTTAAAAAGCTAAGTCTAAGATCTCACGCACCTGAGCCGGGGTAAGCGGCACAAAAGCCTTATCTAGCGGGAAGCACTTGCAGGCATGCTCGGCCATGGCATCGAACTTCTCCTTGCTGTCAATCCCGACATCACGTAAGGTCTTAGGCAGCCCGATGGAGGCAAAGAACTGCTCTAAAGCCTCGATACCGGCCTTGGCCGTCACATAGAGATCGTCATTTAACTCAATGCCAAACACGCGGTTGGCAAAGTAGGCATAGCGTTTGACGCTCTTGTCATTTAAGGTATAGCGCATTAACACCGGGGTTAATAAGGCCAGACCCTCTCCGTGCGTGATGTCATAGTAGGCCGACAGTTCATGCTCAATAGCGTGGCATACCCATGCACCATACTCACTGCCCATCTGGCAAATGCCGTTGCAGGCAAGAGAGCTTGACCACATTAAGTTGGCGCGTGCGGTGTAATCATTGCCATTGTCATAGGCAATCTTGGCAAACTTAATGACCGAGCGCAGCACACTCTCGCACAGACCTTCGGTGACCATGCAGCTGCCATCGACAAAGTACTGCTCGAAAATGTGCGACATAATGTCCGCGCTACCGGCAGCAGTCTGCTTCTTGCTTACCGTTAAGGTATAGGTCGGATCAAGCACCGAGACCTTAGGGTAATTGAGCGGATTTAATACGCCAATCTTTTCATTGGTCTCTAAATTGGTGATCACCGCCGCGCTGTCATATTCCGAGCCGGTGGCAGCTAAGGTCAAGACGGTAAAGAGCGGCAGAGCCTTGGTGATCTTGGAGGAATCTATTACCAGATCCCACGGATCGCCATCATAGAACGGGGCATCACAGATAACCTTCGCGCAATCAAGCACCGAGCCACCACCGACGGCCAGCACCATATCAATTTTCTGCTCACGGCAAATCCGGCCACCCTCGCGCACCGAGGTAATACGCGGATTGGGCTCCACGCCAGAGAGCTCAAACAGCTCAAAGTCCTTTAATAAAGTCTTAACGGTATCGTACAGACCGGTCTTCTTGATGCTGCCACCACCGTAGACTAAGAGCACGCGCTTGCCATACGGAGCCATTTCAGAGGGCAATCCATTAATGGCATCCTTACCAAATAAAACCTTGGTCGGAGTGTTATAAGTAAAATTAACTACTTGATCGTGCATTTTTCTCTCCTGTTTAAAACGTGATCACAGTCTAAACTTTGGCTTACGTGCAAGAAAGCCGTTTTTTGCCGTCGTTTTGCTTTTTTCTCTCAAACTAGACGATTTAGCACATTCTTTCCTTGCTAAGTCTGCCCTATGCTCCATCCCGTAGACTAGAGGGCAAGACAGGTGGTCTTATCAAGGGTGCCACCTTTATGTAAGTTTCATTGGCAATAAAGGAGAAAGCGCCTTAATCAGTACCTTGCGATTGGGGCGTGAAAGCAAATATGAAAAAAAGTCGTATCCTCACTTTAAGCTCCATGTTAAGCGCTGCCCTCTTGTGCTCCGCTCCGGCCCTCGCCTCAGACAAGGCCTGCTCCTTAAATAATGGCTCCATTTCCGTAGTTGGCATCGGGCAGTACAAAGCCACCCCCGATGAGGCGGTATTAAATTTCCAGATTCAAGCCGATGAAGCGACTGCCGCAGCCGCGCGCGATAAGGCCGAGGCCACGGTAAGTGCCTTTTTGCAGGCTTTAGATAAATTAAAGCTCCCGCAAGGCGCCGTGGTGGCCGATAATCTGACCGTTTCTGCCCGCTATTCTTATCAAGATGGCAAAAGCACCTTGATGGGCTTTCAGGGCATCCGCTCGGTACGTGTAACCTTAGATGACTTCTCCTTAATCGGTGAGGTCACCGATCTGGCTTTTAAAAGCGGTATCAATGAGGCGGTGGGCTTTAGCTATCAATTAAAAGATCCGCAGGCGGCACAACGTGAGGCCCGCGCCCTGGCCATTGCCGATGCTAAGCAAAAGGCACAGGAATTGGCACAAGGCTTTGAGGTCAAATTAGGTCAGCCCTGTCAGCTAAGCTTTGGCAGCAGCCCGGTCATTTCACCGCGCCCGATGATGCTGATGGCCCGTGCGGCAAGCAATAGCGCCGATAGTGCGGCAGTTTATACCACCGATGACTTAACCATTCGCGCAGAAGTCAACGCTGTTTTTGCCATCGACCATAAAAAATAAACCCTCCCTTTTAAGGCAGCGCCCGTGCGCTGCCTAAGCTCTGCCCCCCTGCCCCTTCGGCTGACGCTTTTTTCTTTATCACCCCACGCTTGGTTAACCAAATGCAGTTTTAACATCCATTTATTTGGGTCTTACTTGCCCGCCCTGCTAGAGTGAACAGCACTTTTAGGAGGTAGTTATGAGCTTAGGGATTTTATTGGTCAGTTGCGGCATGCTCTTGCAAACCTTGACCTATTGCTTGGTCAAAGAGACCGGACGGCGCGGACAGTTGTCGGTGGCTGCGATTTTAATTAATGCCCATTTACTGATGGGTCTTATCTGTCTGCCGCTGTTATTTATCTTTAAATTAACCTCACACTTTACGGTGGAGGTAGTGGGCTTTGGCGCCTTGGTAAATTTAAGTTACTTGGTAGGACAGTTTTTCATGTTCAGTGCGATAAATCGCTCCGACGCCTCGGCGGCAAGTCCTTACTTAATCTTAAAGTTGCCCTTGGTAGCCCTGCTGTCCGTCATCGTCATGCACGAAAGCTTAAGCCTGCAGCAATTAATTGCCTTAGCCGGGATCGTGCTCCTATCACTCTTTTATTCCAATGCCGTCAAGATCTCCATGCAGGTACTGTGCCTAGTGCTTTTGTCGGCGCTGTGCTTTGCGCTGTGCGATATCTTTGTCATCAAGGCCGCCCGCGCCATTGCTATCGATAATTCGATGATGCAGGGCTTCTTTACCGTCATTATCTGCGATGTGCTCTTTTTGGCGCTGTTACCTTGTGTATGGCTTACCCGGAGTAAACTTAGCCTGCACACCATCAAAGCGGTCACCCCGCTGTCTTTATGTTGGCTTGGCGGCGTGGCCACCATTATCGCGGGCTTTAATTTAGCCGGCATTATCTCGGGCAATATCATCTTGTCGCTGCGCGCCCTCTGTGCCGTCATCCTGGTGGCACTTTTCTTTAGAGGGCAATTAAGTGCCCCGGGCCGTTTTACCTTAAAATCAGTGGCGGCAGCGGGGCTGTGTGCGTGCGTGGCGCTGTATTATGTTTAGGAGCTATGGCCTAAACCCAGGTTTGTTGCCATAGCGAGCGTAAAGTAAGGAAATGGTATAACTTAAGTAAAAATTTTTTCGCCCTTATTTTGTTGAAAGTAAAACTTTTTTAGCAAAAGGGGCGCTTTTAGTTAGCAATTTTTTTAAAGAAGTGCTTGCAAAGTTAAACAGACTGTATATAATGTGCACCGTTCCGTAACGCAAAGCACGGAATTTTAAAAATTTAATCTTCAGCGGTGAGATGTCCGAGTGGCTGAAGGAGCACGCCTGGAAAGCGTGTATAGGTGAATAGCCTATCTCGGGTTCGAATCCCGATCTCACCGCCACGCAAGATTAAGTTTGATCAACGCAAATTTCACCCCGGCGTCATGCGATGCCTTATTTTTTCGCCCTTAAGTCAATAAATTATTTAGTTTTTAATACTTTTAATCTAGTACTTAATTTACCCCACGCGCACCAAAGTTGGTCAACAATGCATCTCTTGCCCTTAAACTAGCCTCATACCTTAAGCTTAGCCTGAGCTTAACCAGGAACAAGTCTGATGGTAATATTAAGTGGATCACGATGAGGTGATCAAACGGCCAGCGCTAAAATTTTAGCACTATTTTGCCCATCAAAACCCACCACGATAAAGTGCTCATCAGGTACAATATGCATATATTCATCCTGCGGTGGGAAGCGTAAAATAAATCCACCGCAGTTCTTATTTAACCCCAAGTGCCTCAACTTATCACCACCATTTTTCAATTTTTTTTAATTTAGTTGTAGCGTCATAGAATCTGACCAAAATGTGGGGTGCAGAATGTGGGAGGGCGTGAGTCAGAAGGTGAGATTAGAGGCATGGAAAAGAGATGAGAAAAAACAGAGTGGAACGCGGTCAACCCGGTGGACCGCAGGCAAGTAAGTGCCTAGCCGTCGTTGCCGGATGGGCAGCGGCATAACTGCGGCAGAACGCCGTAGCTTTGGATCATGCAAAAATAAAGCTCTGCCTGTTGCCTGTAGGCGCAGCCTGCGGCCGCGCCCTTTGCTGCTGCCTCAGGGCGCAACCCGTCCTTATGACAGCACCTTAAGCCCCACCACGCCGGCCACGCACAGGCCTATGCAGATCAGCTGTGCCGGGCTTAACCTTTCATGAAAGAGCACCGCCCCCACGATCACGATACCCAAGGTACCCAGAGCCGTCCACACCGCGTAGGTAAGGCCGGCCGGAAGTGCGCGCATCACGTGCGCCAAGAGGTACATATTAATAAGTGAGAGCACCAGGGGCAGAGCCAAAAACAGGCGGCCTGCATGATAAAAAGACAAAGCTTTGAGGCTTAAACCCCAGGCAATTTCAGTTCCGACAGCGACAAGTAGTAACGTCCATGTGAGCCACATAACAGATCTCCTCGGGCTCATAACAGACGGATGTCGCAGGTATGGAAACCCGCAGATAACTGCAACATCATAACGCGGACGCCATTATACGCAAGAAGGCAGGTGCCGGCAAGCGTATGGCCGGAACTGTTCTGAGCTGCCCTCTGGCATTGAGAGCGGCCTGGAACTTCATGATATCGGCACACCGGCGCTTGGCGTGACGCGATAGATCTCCTCATGAGATAGTCCCTCATCCAAGCCGTCCGTGGCACCGCTACAGTTATGCAGGCCCACTAAGTTAAACAGTGTGACGTTCCAGCCCTCCCCGTCTCCGCTTAACTTTCGCACGTAGGCGGTAAAAACGTCTGCGGGATCTGAATTTAAATCTGAGGATCAGAGTCAATTTAACTGAAGCGATCGGTAGCATGCTTGCCGATAAGTAGCAAGGGACAGCCTCTACCCGAGGGTAGCAACTTTCGTAACAATATCCCCAAAAACCTCACATAAGCGCAAAGCCAGGTACAGCCTGGCTTTCAACCACTTTTAACCATTTTTAACTGTCAAATACAGTTTTTTGTCGCTGACGGGAAAAGCGCTAATTAAAGTTGTGCCTGCACCCACTGCTCCAGCTCATGGGGTTGCATATAGGCCACCATCTCGCGCGCGCACAACTTACCCTCTTTAAACACCAAGAGTGACGGTATGGTCTGCACGTCATAGCGATCGTCGACCCCAGCGGCGGCATCCACATCCACCATGTCCAGGGTAAAGTTAAGCTTGGAAGCCAACTCTTCGATACGCGGAACCTGAATACGGCAATACGGGCACCACTTGGCCGTAAAGAAGGCAAAGACCTGCCCCGTCGCTCCCAAGACCTCACGCTCAAAGTCGGCGGCACTATTGATGGCAAGTGACATATTTATCTCTCCTTAAAAAGTAAAAGCCTGCCTTCAGGGTATGAGGGCAGGCTTGTGGCAATTATGCTTTAAGTAAATTAGACGTACTTAAATCCAATTTCCTTAATCTTCTCTGCCCAGATCTTCGGACCGACAGCGTGAATATTGTTACCCTGCGAATCGACCGCCACGGTAACCGGCATATCCACTACCTTAAACTCGTGGATAGCTTCCATGCCCAAGTCCTCAAAGGCCAGCACACGAGCGCTCTTAATGGCCTTGGAGACTAAGTAAGCGGCACCGCCGACAGCCATTAAGTAGGCTGCGCCGTGCTTCTTAATCGACTCCACGGCAGCCGGGCCACGCTCAGACTTACCGATCATGCCAAAGAGACCGGTCTGCGAGAGCATGGTCTCCACGAACTTATCCATACGGGTAGAAGTGGTCGGGCCGGCCGGGCCTACCACCTCGTCGCCGACTGCCGGCACCGGGCCTACGTAGTAGATCATCTTGCCGTGGAAGTCGACGCCCTCAGGTAAGGGCTCACCCTTAGCCAGCATATCGCAAATGCGCTTATGCGCAGCGTCACGACCGGTTAAGATGGTGCCAGTTAATAATAAGGTGTCGCCCATCTTCCAGGTGGCAATCTCTTCTTTGGTTAAAGTATCGAGATTGACGCGCTTAACATTGCCGGAGGCACCACCGATTTCGATATCCGGATAATCGTCTAATGACGGCGGATCGAAGTGCGCCGGGCCGGTGCCATCGAGCTCAAAGTCGATGTGACGGGTAGCGGCACAGTTAGGGATGATGGTGGTGGCCTTGGAGACCGCGTGGCACGGATAGGTCTTGACCTTAACGTCCAGCACCGTGGTCAAACCACCCAAGCCCTGCGCACCAATACCTAAACGGTTAATCTTGTCATAGAGCTCTAAACGTAACTCTTCATCAGCATTCTGCGGGCCGCGAGCAATGAGCTCTTGAATATCGATCGGATCATTGAGCGCCTCTTTGGCCAAAATCGCCGACTTCTCCGGAGTACCACCCACGCCGACGCCCAAGATGCCCGGCGGGCACCAGCCAGCACCCATTAACGGGATCTCGTGTAAAATCCAGTCGACAATCGAGTCAGACGGATTGAGCATCTTCATATGGGTCTTGTTCTCCGACCCACCGCCCTTGGCAGCGATCGCCACTTCGACCTTATTGCCATGCACCATTTCAATGTGCACTACAGCCGGAGTGTTGTCCTTGGTGTTCACACGCTTGCCCACCGGATCGGTCAGCACGGACTTTCTTAAAGGATTGGTCGGGCAGCAGTAGGCGCGGCGCGTACCCTCATCGACCATTTCCTGCACAGTCATGTCGCCTTCAAAGCGCACATCCATACCAATCTTGACAAAGCAGGTCACGGCGCCGGTATCCTGGCACAGCGGACGGTGACCGATGGCGCACATCTTGGAGTTAACTAAGATCTGCGCGATAGCGGCTTTGGCAGACGGATTCTGCTCAAGCTCATAGGCCTTGGTCATGGCCTTTAAGAAATCACGCGGATGGTAATAGGAAATGAACTGCAGAGCTTCATAGATGGAATCAATGAAGTCCTGTTGCTTAATCACGGTGGTCATTATGCTTACATCCTTTATTTTATTAGTGAAATCGGTAGCACCAACCCAGCAAACACCGAGCAAAGGAAAAGTAGCCTTTGCCTCCAGCCGGTGGCAACTTAATAAATTATAAATGCCCTACCGCACATTAACAGCATTATTTTATGAAATTTGTGCACTCTTCCCTGATCTCAGGCCATTTGTCGACTACAGGAAAGCGGAATTTGCTAGCGCCAGTGCCACGAGGGCGCTTAAGCTTTTCTTGAGTAGGAGCGATATTAAATGAGAGTTAACAGGCGGCAAATGCCGCCTGTTAAAAATTAGGCTTGCAGTGAACACTGCGCCTGCTGTGATAAAGCGGCATCCACTAAGGTTAAGGCCAGCATCGCCTCGGCAATGGGTACGGCGCGAATCCCGACGCAAGGGTCGTGACGGCCCTTGGTGACCAGTTCAATTTCATGGCCAAATTTATCGATGCTCCGCCCCGGGGTCAAAATACTCGAGGTAGGCTTGAGGGCCAGGCGCACCACTATTTCCTGTCCGGTGCTAATGCCGCCTAAAATACCGCCGGCGTGATTGGATAAAAAGCCATGCTTATCCATCTCATCACGCGCCTGCGTCCCACGCAAGGCAGCGAGTGCAAAACCATCGCCGATCTCCACGCCCTTGACAGCATTGATCGACATCATCGCCTGCGCAATGACGGCGTCCAAGCGTTCAAAAATCGGGCTGCCCCACCCTACCGGCACATGCTGTGCCCGCACTTCCACAATCGCGCCACAGCTATCATGCTCTTGCCTTAAAGTGTCAATATAAGCCTCAAGCTGCGGGCACATCTCAGGATCGGCAAAGTTAAACGGATTTTCCCGTGCCGCCTTAGCATCAAACTTGGAGGTCGCATGCGGCCCGATGGCGGTGACACAACCTGCAATCTCCACGCCAAAGAAATGGTGTAGCACCTGCTTGGCAATGGCACCGGCGGCCACGCGCATAGCAGTTTCACGCGCCGAAGCACGCCCACCGCCACGATAATCGCGAATGCCATACTTCTTGTCATAGGTAAAGTCGGCATGCCCCGGGCGATAGGAGTTCATGATGTCGGCATAATCTTGCGAGCGCTGTGAGGTATTTTCAATGATAAGGCCAATGGGGGTACCAGTGGTCTGACCTTCAAACACGCCGGAGATAATGCGCACTGCATCCGGCTCATTGCGCGGCGTACCAAAGCGCGTCGAGCCCGGGCGTCTTCTATCTAAGTCGCGTTGCAACATTTCTGCCGTTAAAGGCACGCGCGGCGGGCAACCATCGACAATAGCAGCCAAAGCCGGCCCATGGCTTTCGCCACAGGTCATTACGGTAAAATTACGCCCAAAACTATTTGCGCTCATCTGCAACCTCCGCCGCGGCCTTAACAAAGCAATCGCGATAAGCATTTAACTGCTCGGCGCTTAATAAAAATACGCCCGTCCCGCCACGCTTTAAGTCAATAAAGTGAAAAGGCACTTGCGGGAAAGCATCATTGAGCGCTTCAGCAGAATTGCCCACTTCCATGATAAGTACGCCATCTTCATTTAAAAAATCACCGGCTTGTGCCAAGATGCGCTTGGCACAATTAAGCCCGTCTTCACCTGAGCCTAAGGCCAAAGCCGGCTCGGCGTGATATTCCTCGGGCATATCGGCCAAATCCTGCGCATCGACATAGGGCGGATTGGCGACGATTAAATCGTATTTATCCCCCTTAGGCAGATTGGTAAAGAGATCACTTTGTAGCGGGAAGACCTGATCATTTAAGTCATAGCCGTCAATATTCATGGCCGCCACTTCCAAGGCCTCAGGAGAAATATCCACCGCATCGACCTCCGCTTGCGGGAAGTGCAAAGCAATGGCGATAGCGATGCAACCTGAGCCGGTGCACATATCAAGCACGCGTTGCGGGCTACGATCTAAGTACGGACTAAAGCCTTGCTCAATTAATTCAGCAATCGGCGAGCGCGGAATAATAACGCGATCATCCACATAGAACTCATGGCCACAGAAGAAAGCCCGATGGGTAAGATACGGCGTCGGGATACGAGAAAACACGCGGATGCAGACTAAACGGGAAATCAGCTCACGCTCTTTGCGCGTCAAACGCGAAGTTAAGGTGCTGTCATCGCACGGCGGCTGTAAATGCATTACCGCCTGCACAATTTCGAGCGCTTCATCCCAATAGTTATCGGTGCCATGACCGACATAGATATGATGGGCGGCAAAGCAGGAAACGCAGTAACGTACCACATCCTGCATGGTATACAGCTCTTCACAAATCGCGTGGATAATTTCCTCCTGCGTCGGAGGGGCATCGAGCTGCTGATGAAGCTCCACAAGTTCTGACTGCATGGCGTTTACTCACCTAACTTGGCGTAAAAAGAAATGAAAAAAACATGAAAAACACTTCATTATACCCTAAGAAGCGCGCCCTATCGGCAGGGAAAACACTGCACTGCTAAGGAGCAATACACTCACTGCTCCTTAGGTTAAAGCGTGTTCGGCAGAGGGACTAATGAAAGCTTCAGGATGCCATAGCTCACCGTTTTGCGAAATGATAAGCGCGCCTGCGGTGACAAAGAGCGGCGGCATCATGCCAGGACAGAGATAAAGCGCCAGCGACTCCACTAAGGGAATATGCGACACCAAGAGGATATGATCATCGTCGCTTGCCGTCGCTAAAATCTCTTCAAGCGCAAGAGCCGCATTACCAGCCGGCGTCAGCTCAGGTAAGGTAATGGGCGTATACAGATCCCCTTTGAGTTTGCTACAGACGATGGCGGCAGTTTGTTGCGCACGAGTCTTGGGGGAGGCATAAACTTTAGTTATCTTCAGGCGAGCTGCTAATTTAATCGCCGTGCATTCAGCTTCACGTTTACCGTCAGAGGTCAGTACGCGGTCTAAACCGGCATAAGCCGCCTGGCCATGGCGCATAATAATAATTTTCATAAGAAGATAAATTTATTTTGCTTTTACCTAAGACTGAAATAATCTTTTGTTAGAATCTACAGTATTATAACTAAAGTGTGCTTAAGATTAACGAGTAACTTATGACTTTAAAATTTAAAGAATTGAAAAATCCGCGACTTTTAGCCGCTGCATTACGTGATGCCAACCCCGATGACATTCAAATCATTATTGACCACCTCACCGCTATTAAAGAAGAAATTGCGACCCGCTTAGCGCAGGAAAATTCCCGCGATAAAGAGCTTAAAGAAAAAGTTACTGCGATGGTCAATGAACTTAAAGAAAGTAATATTACTATTGAAGATTTTATGCATTATGCCGGCCTTACCGTCAAGAAGCGCAAAATGAAAATGCGCTATCGTTATGTGGGCATGGACGGGATTACTTATGAGTGGACCGGGCAAGGCCGTACCCCCAAGCAACTGCTACAAATTATGCAACGTGACGGTACTACCAAGGCAGATTATCGCATTAGTGACGAAGAAGCCCAATAAGCACCAAAAACCGCCATCAAGTGGCCCATGTTGGCGGTTAAACTACTAAGGCCCGCGCCGTTGTTTGCACAAGTTGCCTATGTCGGCGCTAAATGCGCGTGACCTGCTCAATTGCCACCCCTTAGTTATCAAGCTTGCTTCTTAAAGAAAAATGGTACCAGCTAAACTTAGGTGAAGTAGAGCTTAAGTAGTATCGCCACGCTAGCAAAAAGCTACGTCGCCACTTGGGGGTAGGTATTGCCACAAAGATAGATTAGCTGTGCTTTAACATTAAGCAGTGCCAGCCATACATAGTTAGCTTCCAATTAGCCACCGCTGAAATTTTGACGCTATCTTACTTCTCGGGCAAAAAATGCTAAAATGCGTCATATGTACAATATGCATGATACTGCGGTGGATTGGCTAACCATCCTCCGCAGTTTTAATTTAACCACCACACTCCCACGTTATCTCCTCTTTTTTGCCTGCGTTTAATTTAGCCCTCGTTTCATGGAACATGCCAGCGCTGTAGCCTGCAAAATGAGGGTACGTACCGGGCACGGACGACCCCACCAAGACAGATTAGCCTCTTAGTGCTCAAGCTTGCGCATAAGCACAAACCTGCCAGCAGGTTGCCCATGATGGCAGGTTAAACTCCTTTGGCAATAACGCTTTATTTGCTAGAGTTGCCAGTGACTGCGTTGAATGCGCTTGACATTCTCAATGGCCGCCGCCTCGTCGGGCGTAAGCTTGACGGCATTAAAGAGGTTTTCAATCGGATCGGGGATGGTACTCTCCACCCCAAGCATCGCCTCAATGGTCTTGCCGATGCAATAGGACATATAATTGCCCTTACCACCTTCTAAAATAGCCACCAAGCGGCCGCCACAGACCTCATCGGCCACTTCAGTGATAAGCTTGGTCATCTGATAATAGCCATTGGCGGTTACCTGCTGGCGGCAGAGCGGATCAAACATATTGGACGCATAGCCGGCCACCAATAAAATAAACTCGGGCTGATACTGCTTGGCAATTGGCACCACAATTTCGGCAAAAGCTTTGACATAAGCCGGATCACCCGCGCCAGAGGGCAACGGGATCGGCACATTGTAGCCGGTGCCGCGCCCGGTACCGATGTTCTCGGGCAAACTGTCACAGTGTAAAGCCATATTAATCTGCCCGGTCTGATTGGTCTCAATATAGAGGACCTCATCACTGTCATACCACATCTGCTCGAGCGGATACTTGTAATGATTGTCAAAGTCCACCACCATCACCCGCTTAAGCCCGTATTTCTGCAAGGCCGTCTTAGCTAAGATGTTAAAGTTATTGATAATGCAAAAACCCAGGCCCTGATCATACTCGGCATGCGCTGCCGGCGGATGTTGCAGACAGAAGGCATTGTGCACCTTCCCTGACATCACCGCCTCTAAGGCCTTAAGATCGCCACCGGTGGCCAAGCGCAACACCTCAAAACCGCCGGCGCCTAATTGGGCAAACTTCCCGACACTGCCGCCACCTTGAGAGCTTACTTGCTTTAAGCGCTCAATATAAGCATCTGAATGCGCCAGTTTAAATACGCTCTCATCTACCATGGTAGGACTTAAGGAAATTAATTTATGGATAAGTCCGCTACGCTGTAACAAGGTATAGGCGTCGCTGACACGCTCATGGGTATCATAGTAATCGCTATCGGTCATTAAAGGCTCTAAACCTGCCGGGAAAGCCAAATAGCCCTTACCGGCATCATATTGCCCAAATAGCGGGGCATACATCAAGGCAGTCTTATTCATCGGTGCTAACTCCTGTACTAAAGTTCCTGTGGCTCTTACTTTAGCTACTGCTAAGAGTCAGCCGGGCGCTTGGCGCATAAAACGTGTTTTTGGAGCAAAAAATTATTTTGGAGCATACCAGCAGGCACTAGGAGGGCCGTATACTTGCTCTGTCAGAGCCCAAAGTAGCGAGGTTAAAAGCATGGCGACCACTGACTACAGCATTCCCGATCCCGCGGCGGCCTTAGCACAAATAGCTTGGGGACAGGCTAACTTTATTAAAGTGGGGCCCGAGCCGCGCCCGCAGGTGTTAGCACTAGCCGATGCGCACAGTCGCGCCTGCTTTTACGATCTCTCCATCTGTCCGGGGGTCATTTGGTCGCGCTTTGCCCTAGAGGGGCGACAATTTAGTTTTGACCATCGCCCCTGTACGGGGATTTTGGACTTTTATTACCTCACCTCCGGGTGCAGCAATTGGAGCCATCATCCCGGCGATAGTATCTACCTCACCCCCCACTGCTGGTCGCTCCATCAGCGTAGCAGTTGCGCGCACTCTGCGCTAACCTTGCCATTAGAAAGTGCCAGTGGCATGAGCTTTTCGCTAAATTTAAAAGAATTAAGCTTAAGCCCCACCCTGCCTTTTAAAATGCAACTTAAGCTTGCCTACCAGCTGGGCATTGACCTAAAGCGCCTGCAAGCGCTCTATCAGGGTTGCCACCATTCTCACTGTTTTGCCCCGGATGCTAGTTTGCGCGCCATCATGCACGCTTTAAGCGCCACCACGCCCATTAAAGCCTCACAGGCGCGTTTGACCCTGCTAAATCTTCTGCATTTTTTATGTCAGCTAGATCTTACGGCACTGCGCCCGCTTAGTACGAGTAAGGCCAGTAAACAATCCATCTTTGCCGCCGCCGAGGACTATTTACAAGCGCATCTGGCCCAAGATGTGGCCATTAAGGATGCCGCCGCGCATCTGGGCATTAGTGTCAGTGCACTTAATGCTTACTTTAAGCGAAGTCGCGCCATGACAGCGGCAAACTATTTACGTGAACTGCGCTTGACCAAGGCGCGGCAATTATTGCAAACCACCAAAGGCAAGCTGTCGATTGCCGCCCTCGCCGCCCAATGCGGGTATAAAAATCACAGCAAGTTTAGCGCCGCCTTTAAACAGCGCTTTGGGCAAAGCCCGTCTGACTATAAAGCCTAAATTACGCCAAAGCCCGCACGTGGCGGGCTTTGAGTACAAAGTAACAGCAGTGAGTTTAGGCCTTACTTTGCTTGCGGCGCTTGAGGCGCTTGCGGCTCTTGCTCTGTCGCGGCCGGTTTAGCAACATTACTGTCGTGCTTAAGCTTACCGCAGCAGTCTTTATACTTCTTACCCGAGCCGCACGGGCACGGATCGTTACGGCCTACCGAGTCATTCATGTGCATTGCCGCGGCAGCTTCCTGACGGGCCAGCATCTCCTGACGACGCTGCTCAAGCAGGGCCTTTTGCTCGGGGGTAAGTTCCGGCACGCGCAGCTGGATCTGCAGACGGCACAGCGTACGGATAACCTGATACTTAAGGTTATCGAGCATCTTGCTAAAGAGATTGAAGGACTGAATCTTATATTCGTTCTTGGGGTTCTTTTGCGCATAACCCTGCAGGCCGATGCCCTGGCGCATATAGTCCATTGCGGCTAAATGCTCCTTCCACAGCATATCCATACACTGCAGCATAATGCCCTTTTCCAAACGCTTGCGATTATCATCGCCGATAAGATCGCACTTGGCCTGATATTGCTTCTGCGCCGCCTCAATCACGCGCTGACGAATATCGTCCTCCACTAACTTGCTATCTTCCTGCACCCACTTTTCAATCGGCAGATCTAAGATGAAGTCAGTCTTCAGGCGCTGCTCTAATTCCTTTAACTTCCAGTTTTCCACTAAGGAATTGGGCTCGATATACTCGCTGATGACATTGTCAAACACATCCTCACGGATCTTGGTAATGGTCGCCGAGATATCTTCACCATCAAGGAGTGCATTGCGCTCTTCATAGATGACCTTACGCTGCTCATTGGCCACGTCGTCAAACTCCAACAAATTCTTACGAATATCGAAGTTGCGCGTTTCGACCTTGCGTTGCGCGGATTCAATGGCGCGGGTAACCAGCTTATGCTCCAACGGCTGCCCGTCTTCCATGCCCATACGCTTCATAAAGGCCTTGAGCTTCTCCGAGCCAAAGAGCTTCATCAAATTGTCATCCATCGACAGATAGAAACGCGACGAGCCCGGATCGCCCTGACGACCGGCACGACCACGTAACTGATTGTCAATACGGCGAGATTCATGGCGCTCCGAGCCAATGATATGTAAACCACCGGCAGCCACCACTTCCTCATGGCGCTTTTGCCAGTCGGCCTTAATCTTTTCCACCGCCGCCGGATCGGGATTAGGGCCTAAGGCATCGATATCTTCTTGATAGTTACCGCCCAAGAGAATATCGGTACCACGACCTGCCATATTGGTGGCAATGGTCACCGTGCCCGGACGACCGGCCTGCGCAACGATATGGGCTTCCTTTTCGTGGAATTTGGCATTAAGCACCTGATGGGGGATGCCCTCTTTATCGAGCAGGCGCGACAATTTTTCGGAGTTTTCAATGGAAATAGTACCCACCAACACCGGACGATTGAGCTTTAACTGCTCCTTAATGTCGGCGATGATGGCCTTGTACTTAGACTCTTCAGTAAGGTAAATCAGATCTGGCAGATCTTTTCTAATCATCGGCTTATTGGTCGGTAAGACCACGGTGCTCAGACCATAAATCTGCTGGAACTCGTAAGCTTCGGTATCGGCCGTACCGGTCATACCGGCCAGCTTTTCGTACATACGGAAGTAATTTTGGAAGGTAATGGACGCTAAGGTCTGATTTTCGCTCTTAATATCCACATGCTCCTTAGCTTCTACCGCCTGATGCAGACCATCGGACCAGCGGCGGCCTTCCATCTTACGGCCGGAGTGTTCATCAATGATGATGACTTGATTATTCTCCACCACATAGTCCACATCGCGCTTAAATAAGGCGTGGGCACGCAAGGCAGCCATCACATGATGCAAGACAATGATGTTGGCCGACGAGAAGAGGGAGTCATTTTGCCCAAGTAGGCCACGCTCACGTAACAGCTGCTCCACATACAGCTGCCCGCGCTCGGTTAAATAGGCCTGACGGAGCTTTAAATCGACAGTGTAATGGCCGTCGCCATGCCAATCTTCAGTATCTTCCTTATCTTGTAGCTTAAGCAGCGGAATGATCTCGTCAACGCGGCGATACAGCTCCGAGCCATTTTCAGCGGCGCCGGAAATAATCAGCGGGGTACGCGCCTCATCGATTAAGACCGAGTCCACCTCGTCGACTAAGGCATAGTGTAATTTGCGCTGTACGCGTTGCTCCTTGGTATAGGCCATGTTATCGCGCAGATAATCAAAGCCAAATTCATTATTGGTACCATAGGTCACATCGCAGGCATACGCAGCGCGTTTTTCTTCAGGTCCCATGCCCGGGATATTGCACCCTACCGTCATACCCATAAAGGTATAGAAAGGACGCGACCAATTAGCGTCACGGCGAGCCAAATAATCGTTTACCGTCACCACATGCACGCCTTCACCACTTAAGGCATTTAAGTAGCACGGTAAGAGTGCGGTTAAAGTCTTACCTTCACCGGTCTTCATTTCTGCAATCTGATTTTCGTTCAGCACCATGCCACCCATGAGCTGCACATCGAAAGGACGCAAGCCTAAAGTACGCCGGCAGGCCTCACGTACTGCAGCATAAACCTCAGGTAAGATCTGATTTAAAGTGGCGCCATCCTTTAACTGCTGACGAAAGTTTGCGGTAAGCTTGATGAACTCGTCATCAGCCAAAGCCTGATACTTGGGCTCTAACGCATTAATCTGACGAACAATTTTAGACAGACGGCGGATCGTACGCTGATTGCTGCTGCCGATGATCTTAGTAACAATGGTTGTGATAAACATAGTAGAACTACTTATAACAAAATATAAATTGCATGACTGAAGCCCATCTTAATGAAAGAACCGCCGCCCTGCAAGCTTTAATCCATAGAGCGTTTAAACCGTAAGCTCGATAAGATTACCCTCGGGGCCGGCGATTACCGCCTCATAAAAGCCATCACCGGTAACCCGCGGACCGTTTAAGAGCGCAAAACCGCCTTGTTGCAATTGCGCCACTTTAGCATCCACCGCCTCGCGCGAGCCCAAAGCAAAGCACAAATGCGTAAAACCCGGGGTCTTATCGGCCGGAACATCTCCCGATAAATCGTCGCGCGTCATGATCTCAAGGGCGGTAGTGCCGTCAAAATGGAGAAAATAGGATTTAAAGGTCGTACGTTGATTGTGGTACAACGCTGAAGGCTTAGCGGAGAAATAATGACAGAAGAAATCTTTCGCCGCTTCTAAATTGCGCACATAGAGCGCAGCATGGTGAATTTTCATAGGTCTAGAAACGCAAAAAGCACCATCTGAAGGTGCTTTCTTTGGAGCGGGAAACGAGGTTCGAACTCGCGACCCTAACCATGGCAAGGTTATGCTCTACCAACTGAGCTATTCCCGCTTTCAAAGTTTGTTTTTTCTTGGAGCGGGAAACGAGGTTCGAACTCGCGACCCTAACCTTGGCAAGGTTATGCTCTACCAACTGAGCTATTC
>JAHLFG010000045.1 GCA_018883895.1 Candidatus Anaerobiospirillum merdipullorum | reverse complement strand
ACTGTGGTGACCGGTCGTGTGGAGCGCGGTATTGTTAAGGTAGGCGACGAAGTTGAAATCGTGGGTATTCGTCCGACTGCCAAGACTGTGGTTACCGGCGTGGAAATGTTCCGCAAGCTGCTTGACCAGGTCAGGCTGGTGACAACGTGGGCGTGCTCTTACGTGGTACCAAGCGTGAGGACGTGGAGCGTGGCCAGGTGTTAGCAGCTCCGGGCTCCATCACTCCGCACACCAAGTTCGAGGGTGGCGTGTACGTGCTGTCCAAGGATGAAGGCGGTCGTCACACTCCGTTCTTCAAGGGCTATCGTCCGCAGTTCTTCTTCCGTACCACCGATATTACCGGTACTATCGACCTCGAAGAGGGCGTGGAGATGGTGATGCCGGGTGACAACACCAAGATGATCGTCACCCTGATCCACCCGGTGGCTATGGCTGAAGGCGAGCGCTTTGCTATTCGTGAAGGCGGCCACACTGTGGGTGCCGGCGTTGTTTCCAAGATCATTGAGTAATTGGAACAGTGCTCGTTAGGAGGGGGTTAAAACCCCTCCTTGAAATCCGCAGTGAGGGCTTGCTCTTGCTGCGGATTTGACGCATATTAATCTATGTTTTTATCTCAGCAAAGTGCTGAGCCGGATGAGGAGACGCTGCCTTTAAAAGCGCAGCGCACAGTTGATGAGCGAAAATAAAACGAATAAAGAACAGCCCGTGCAAAAGAGCAAAACTGAGCTCAAGCAGGCTAAAACGGCTGCTAAGAACGTGCCGGCTAAAGCAAGTAAAGCTAAGGCTACCACCGATGCCCCGGCCGTAAATACCGCCCTCAATGCGCTGCTGTGGTTAGTTGCTATTGTGTTGGTGGCAGGTGCCATTGTCGGCAACTGGTATTACACGCAGCATGTTGTTATTGATGAATCCTCCTTTGATCGCTTCATCCGCGTCGCAATTGTTATTGCCGTTATTGTTATAGGTTTAGGCGTTACTTTATTTACCAACAAGGGCCGTAGCCTGCTCAATTTCGGCCGCGAGTCCTACGTGGAGTTACGCAAAGTAGTTTGGCCCACCCGCCAAGAAGCGATGCAGACTACCTTCATCGTTTTCGTTGCGGTCTGCGTGGTCAGCTTATTCCTTTATCTGTGCGATGTAGTGTTCCTGCAGCTCGTGCGTTATATAACTTTGTAAACAGGGTAGAGCCATGACTGCCACTGATGAATTAGATTTAACTGCGGCCCCTGAGGCGCAGGCTCCGCAACTTGAGGATGTACAGGCGCCACAGGCTGAAACTGACGCTGCCCCGGTTGACGCAGCTCCGGCACCTAAGCCGCAAGAGCCCGCACCTGCAAGTGAAGCTCAAACTCCGAGCGAAAAGCCGATGCGCTGGTATGTGATCCAGGCTTTTTCCGGCTTTGAGCAGCGCGTGGCGCAGACTCTGCGTGAGCGCGTTAAGATCCATCAAATGGAGCATGACTTCGGTGAGATCTTAGTGCCCAAGGAAAAGGTTAAGGAAATTAAAGACGGTAAGAAGCGTGAAAGTGAGCGTAAGTTCTTCCCAGGCTATGTCTTAGTGCAAATGCGCATGACCGATGAGACCTGGCAGCTTGTCAAGCATACCGATCGCGTCTTAGGCTTTATCGGCGGTACGCCGGATAAGCCCTTACCGATTACTGAGGCCGAGGCCAATAAGATTTTAGCCCGCCTGAAGGAAAGCGAGGAAAGCCCGCGCCCGAAGACCATGTTCGAGGTCGGCGAAATGGTGCGCGCGATCGATGGCGCCTTCAAGGACTTCGTCGGTACAGTGGAAAAGGTCGATTACGAAAAGAATCGTCTTACCGTGTCGATTGCCATTTTCGGCCGTGCCACCCCGGTGGATTTAGAGTTCGGTCAGGTCGAAAAGGATATCTAAGTTTTACTTTGCAAAGCGCTGCTCCATGAGCGGCGTTTTCTTTTGGCCTAAAAAAAGTCGCGTCTAAAGCCTTTTTACGCAACTTTTACATTACAGCGCGGATGTTCTGTGCTATGATGTGCGCCGATAACTGCTCTGTTATCGTTTTCCCGTTTATGTGCCGCAACGCAGATTCTGGTTTGCCCGCATTTCATACATAGAACAGCTGATCTTCAACAGCACACAAAATTTATACATTATGAATCTTAATCAACTTAAGAATACCCCAGTCGCCCAACTAGTTGAGATGTGCGAACAAGCCGGCATTGAAAACAGTGCCCGCATGGGGAAGAAAGAAATTATCTTCAATCTCCTCAAACAGTGTGCCCGCCAAGGTGAAGATATTTTTGGCGAAGGCGTCATTGAGATCCTGCCTGACGGTTTTGGCTTTTTACGCAGTGCCGACAGTTCCTACCTTGCAGGCCCTGACGATATCTATGTCTCACCGAGCCAAGTGCGCCGCTTCTCCTTACGTACCGGTGATTCCATCTCCGGTAAGATCAGACCGCCCAAAGAAGGCGAACGCTATTTTGCCCTGCTGAAAGTTGATAGCATCAACTTCGATAAACCGGAAAACGCCCGCAACAAGATTTTATTTGAAAACTTAACCCCGTTATTTGCCAATTCCCGTATGCGCCTGGAGCTGGGCAACGGCTCCAAAGAAGATCTCACCGCACGCGTGATTGATTTGACCGCTCCGATTGGTAAGGGCCAACGTGGCCTTATCGTAGCCCCGCCTAAGGCCGGTAAGACCATGCTCCTGCAAAATGTCGCCCACTCCATTGCCGCTAACTATCCCGAGTGCGTTTTAATCGTCCTGCTCATTGACGAGCGCCCGGAAGAGGTAACCGAGATGCAGCGCAATGTGAAGGGTGAAGTGGTGGCCTCGACCTTTGATGAGCCGGCCTCCCGTCACGTGCAGGTAGCTGAAATGGTCATTGAAAAGGCCAAGCGCTTAGTGGAGCATAAGCGGGATGTGGTGATTTTAATGGATTCCATTACCCGTTTGGCCCGGGCCTACAATACTGTGGTGCCGGCCTCTGGCAAGGTCTTAACCGGTGGTGTGGATTCCAATGCCCTGCAACGGCCCAAGCGCTTATTTGGTGCGGCACGTAATGTCGAAGAGGGCGGCTCGCTGACCATCATTGCCACAGCCTTAATTGATACCGGCTCTAAGATGGACGAAGTTATTTACGAAGAGTTCAAAGGCACCGGCAATATGGAATTGCATCTGTCGCGCAAGATTGCTGAAAAGCGCGTCTATCCGGCTATCGATGTGACCCGCTCGGGTACGCGCCGTGAAGAGCTCTTAACCACCCCCGATGAATTGCAGAAGATGTGGATCTTAAGAAAGTTCGTCCATCCGATGGGTGAAATCGAGGCGATGGAATTTCTCATTGATAAACTCTCGATGACCAAGACCAACGAAGAGTTCTTTGAGGCCATGAAGCGCTCTTAAGCCCTCACGCTTAAAGCTGACTTAGTCCTTTACCTAAAACGCCGCCCTTTAAGGCGGCGTTTTGCGTCAGTTTAAGTGCTTTTAGTATTGCCCCTGAGCCTTACGCGCAAGTGCCCGCTCAATACAGCCACTTAAAAAGGCCGTCATCTTATCGCCATGATGCTCAAGTAACTTGGGGAACATGGAAATGGGCGTCATCCCGGGGAAGGTATTAATCTCATTAATTAAGATCTCCCCGCTGTCACTTAAGAAGAAATCAATGCGTGATAAGTCACGAAGCTTTAAGGCCTTAAAGGCCTGCTCGGCCAATTGGCGGATATGTTGCTTTTGGCTATCGCTAAGGCCTTGTGGCTGCACCGTGGTCACCGTACCGGAATTTTTGGAGTACTTTTCTTCATAGGTGTAAAACACGTTTTGTGGCATGATGATTTCGCCAGGATTAGTGACCACCAACTTGCCATCTATTTCATAGGCGGCCACCTCAAGCTCACGATGGACAATATTCTTTTCAATGAGCACGGTGTCTGAGAAGGTAAAAGCCTGAGCGATGGTATCGTCTAAGTCCTCAAGTTTGGTGACGTGATAGCAACCTACCGACGAGCCTTGGGAGGCGGCCTTGACATAGACATCCTGATGGACGAGGAAAAAAGCATGCGCGGCCTTGAGCGCCGTCTCGTTTAAGTTGTTAAGCCAAATATAGGGGCTATTGGGGATCCCGAGCGCAGATAAATAGAGTTTGGTCGTGACCTTGTCAAAGCAACGTTGACTGGCCTCGGGGCCACAGCCGATATAGGGCACATGCAGGAGTTTAAAGTAAGACTGGATGTCACCGGTCTCACCAGGGGTACCGTGCAGGCAAGGCACCGCGCAATCAATCTTGATAACGCCCTGTGGCGTAGTTAAGGTCGCATCTTCACCTAAAGTGGCAACCGTGCCATCTTTAAGCAGGTACTTGCCTTGATGCAAACAGGCATAGATGACATTAAAGTTGGGGTTTGCTTGCAGACATTTTAGGATATAGTCTGCTGAGATTAAAGAAATCTCGTGTTCAGCACCATCGCCGCCGCACACGAGCAAAATATTCAGAGCCATATACAAAAAGCCGGGCTTGTCCCGGATCCTGAGTAAAATTTTAGTTTTGCCTTTATCAGGCATTTACGGACGCTAGTGTAGCAAAAAAGGGGCGGTAGAAACGATAAAGCCGCCTTTGAGGGCGGCTTTAGGTACGAAAATTCGTCTTTAACTTAAATATGGCTTTCAATAAAGCCCTTAAGCTCTTCTTTGGGCAGGGCGCCGACTTGCTTGCCGACCACTTCGCCATCTTTGTATAACAGCAGGGTAGGAATGCTCATAATGCCCAGCTTGGAGGCCCAAGCGGAGTTTTGGTCAATATCAATCTTGCAGATCTTGACCTGCTCCATTTCATTGGCGAGCTCTTCTAAGATGGGACCTACCATCTTGCACGGGCCGCACCAAGGAGCCCAGAAATCAACTAACACCGGCACGGTGCTCTTGATTACTTCGTTCTCATAGTCATCATCGGTGATGTGCAATAAGCTCATGATAATTCCTCATTTACTAATAAAGTTGAAGCGATCATATCATGCAGGTAGGACTGTGCATACTACCTGCAATTTTTCCTCACTTAAGCGTTAATGCCGCTTAAGGGGCGCTTAAAGACGAAGCGCGCTAAGGCGTTGAGGATGATGCCGTATAGCGGCACAAAGAGGGCTAAGCTGGCGATGACCTTGACGCAATAGTCGACGATGCCAAGCGGGATCCAATTGGCGGCCATATAGGCATCGGTGGTCTGCCAGAAGGCAATGGCGTAGAAGACAAAGGTGTCCAGTGCATTTCCGGCAATGGACGAGGCTGCCGGAGCCGGCCACCACTGACGCATACGGCGTAGGCGCTGGAAGACTAATATATCGGCAATTTGGCCTACTACATAAGCGCTAAAGGAGGCCGCCGCGATACGGAATACGAAGACCGAGAAGGTGCCCAAGGCGCCGATACCTTGGAAATCACCAAAGGCAAAGATGGTTCCGACGATATAGGAAATAATGAGTGCCGGGATCATGGCCACAAAGATTACCTTACGCGCCGTATGCGAGCCATAGATGCGCACGGTTAAATCGGTGGTTAAAAAGATAAAGGGATAGGTGAAAGTACCCCAGGTGGTGTCGATGCCGGCTACCGTCACTGGAATTTGTACGGCGTAATTACTGAGCACGATGATAAAGACGTGCAGGAAAAACAGTTTTTTAAGAGGTTGCTGTAGACTCATAAATTAGACCTTTAACATGTAATGTGAAGCGATAAATGCGTAAACATGAATTAAACCACGATAAGTTACACACACAGTCAACTGCAGCGCTCCCTTTTTGTCAGGGTGCAGTTTGCAATCAAGTCCTGCATTTTACGCCAAAAATAGGCAAAAATGGGCACTTATTGCAGGAAAAGATACCTAGTTTGCGTACAATAGACAGCGTCGCTTTAGTTTGAGGAAACATACATGCCGCAATCTGCTTTAGTCTTAGTTGATGGATCGTCTTTTTTATATCGTGCCTATTACGCTGCCAAAACCGGTTTTACCACTAAAAGCGGCATTCCGACCGGAGCGACACTGATCATTACCAATATGCTGCGTAAGTTACAGCAAAAATATGCCGGTCAAGCCATGGCCGTCGTCTTTGATGCACGAGGCAAGAGCTTTCGTCATGAGCTTTATGCGGCATATAAGGCCAATCGACCGCATATGCCGGAGGACTTGGTGCCGCAGGTGGAGAACGTGCAGGCCATTGTCAAAGCGATGGGCTGTGCGCTTATCGTAGTACCGGGGGTAGAGGCGGACGATGTCTTAGGCTCCTATGCTAAGGCAGCAGAAAATCGTGGACAGCAGGTGGTGATTTGTACGGGCGATAAGGATTTGGCGCAGCTTGTTACCGACAAAATCACGCTTTATGACAGCATGAATGAAAAGATCTACGATAGGCAGGGCGTTATTGTCAAATATGGCGTGCCGCCGGAGCTTATTATTGATCTCTTGGCCCTTAAGGGTGATAGCTCGGATAATATCCCCGGCATGAGTAAGGTCGGTGATGTCACTGCTATCAGTGTCCTGACGGGAGTGGGTGGTATTGCCGCCATTGAAGCGCACAGTGAGATGGTCGCAAGCTTAAACTTCCGCGGTGCCAAGACTTTTGCCAAGCGCTTTTTTGCTGAGTTGGAGACGATTAAGCTCTCCTATGATTTAGCGACCATTCGTACCAATTTGCCCTTGCCCATTCCTTTAGAGGACATTAAGCCGCCCCTGCCGGATCATCAAAAGCTTCTGGAAATTTACACCAAGCTTGAGTTCAAGCGCTTATGTGCCGAAGAAAGCCAGGCTTTGGCCGCTGCCGCCGCTAAGGCCGAAACCTCGGCAAATCAGCCGGAGAACATCGCTACTACAAAGGCCACCACCGCCACAGAAGCTATGCCAGATTTTGCCTTAAGCTCACCTGGCAGCAAAGATGAGCCGCAAGTGGAGCGTAAGCTTTCAGCTGCAGGTGAGATCTTGCAGAGGATAAGCGACATTGGCCTTACATGTCAGGTTGTGACCACGCAAGATGAGCTGCAAGCGCTGTGCACCAAGCTTAAGGCAGCCCCGGCTTTTGCCTTTGATACCGAAACTGACAGCCTGCAGGCGCAAACTTGTCGTTTAGTTGGCCTATCGGTGGCCTTAAGTGGCACCGAGGCCTATTACATTCCACTTTGCCACGAGTATTTAGGCTGCCCGGCACAATTGCCGCTTGCGGTGGTCAAGGAAGCCCTCGCCCCCATTTTTGCCGATGCGACGATTAAAAAATACGGGCACAATGTGAAATTTGACCTCTTGGTCTTGCATTTTGCCGCCGGCATGGAAGTTGGTGGAGTATATGCCGATAGTATGGTGGCGGCGCACTTATTAGATTCGGTGCAAAGGGTGTCTTTAGATGAGGTGGCGGCTCACTACCTTAACTATCAGACTATTACCTATGCTGAAGTGACCGGGGGCAAGAAGAATCTACCCTTTAGTGCGGTGGAATTGCCGCAAGCTGGCAATTACTCGGGTGAAGATGCGGCCGTAAGCTTTAGCTTGTGTGAGCTCTTATTGCACAAATTACATGCCATCCCCGCGTTAGAAGAGCTCTTTTTTGCCCAAGAAATGCCCTTTGTGCAGGTCTTGTATCATATGGAATGCACCGGCGCCTATGTCAGCGCTGACGTGTTGGCCAAGCAAAATCGGCAATTGCGTGAGGAATTGGCGCAAGTGCAAACCGATATTTTTGTCGCCGCCGGGCAGCGCTTTAACATCGCCTCCCCCAAGCAATTGGGACAGGTGCTCTTTGTGTCCTTGGGTATTCCCTATCCCAAAAAAGCCAAGAGTAAGGGAGGCACCTTTACCTTTTCGACCAATGAAGAGGTCCTGCAGGCCATTGCCCCGCAATACGATATTGCCAATTTAGTGTTGCGCTATCGTGCCCTGTCCAAGCTGATTACCACCTATACGGAAAAGTTACCGACCTTAATTCAGGCCAACGGACGCATTTATACTTCCTTCAATCAAACCGGGACGGTGACTTTTAGACTGTCCTCGTCCGATCCCAATTTGCAAAATATCCCGGCACGCACACCCGAAGGGCATTTAGTCCGTACCGCTTTCTGTGCCCCGCAGGGCTATAAGATCTTGTCGGCTGACTATTCGCAAATTGAATTGCGCCTCATTGCCCATATTGCCAAGGTCCCGCATTTAATCAATGCTTTCTTAAAGCATCAGGATATTCATAAATCGACGGCAGCTGAGGTTTTGGGCAAGAGCATTGAGGAAGTCACCCCCGCAGAGCGTGCCCATGCTAAGGCTACCAACTTTGGCCTGATGTATGGCATGAGCGCCCATGGACTGGCGCGCCAGACGGGCATGAATCACCGGCAGGCAGATAGTTATGTCAAACGCTATTTTGAGCGCTATCCGCAGGTTCTGCAGTATATGGATGAGATTAAAGCCAAGGCCCATGCGCAGGGCTATGTCACCACCTTAATGGGCCATCGCATCAGCTTTGCTACCATTAACAGTGCCGATATGCGTCAGCAGGCTAGTGCAGAAAGAGCGGCCATTAATGCGCCAATGCAAGGATCGGCGGCCGAAATTATTAAGGCGGCGATGCTACAAATCGATGCGTGGATAGCCACATTGCCCCCTGACACGGTGCGCATGACGCTGCAGGTACACGATGAGTTGGTATTTGAGGTAAAGGAAGACTTTGTCTTAAAGGCGCAGAGCAAAATTAAGGAGCTCATGGAGCAGGCGGCGCATTTGGCGGTGCCGCTTGAGGTAGGCATCGGCGTGGCCGACAATTGGGCCGATGCGCACTAAGTAAGCAGGGAGCTAAGCGGCGCTTGCACTAAGTGCAAGCCCGTAGCATCAAGCTTAACAAAACTGTAGTGCGTGCCCCAACAGCCCAGGCTCAGGCGGCTGTGTGCCTGGGCGCTTTCGTTACTAAAGTGGGCATAGTGATGGATATGGCCGTGCACTAAATGGTTACAGTGATGGCGCGTGAGCACTTCATCAATGGTGCGCAAGACCGGGCCATAGATGCGCTCATCGCCTCGCGTGCCATTAGCTTGCTGACTGTGGCCACGAATCTTGGCCCCAATCTTACGTCTCAGGCTCAATGGCAGGAGCATAAAGAGACTTTGATTGCAGCGCAGGTGGCAGCGGCGGCGAAAGCGCTGATAATTGACATCATTGCTACACAAGAGATCGCCATGCATGATAAGCACATTCCCAAATGGCCCGGCAATGACATAAAAGTCAGGTAGCAAGTGTAGCCCTAAGGCAGATGCCTCATGGCGGCGCAACAAAAAATCGCGATTGCCTTGAATAAAGGCCAGCTCCACCCCATGCGCTTGTGCCCAGTTTGCCGCGGCGCGTACTGTTTGCTGTGCCGGATCGGCCTTATCAATGCCGACAAAAAAATCAAAGAGATCGCCTGCCACAATCACTTTATCGCCTGCTTGTTTACTTTTAATAAAGGCAAGAAAGGCACGATTTAAATTTGCCGTGGCGGCAGATAAATGCAGATCGGCGGTAATGTAATAGGCCATAAGCGTAGGGGGCTTGGCAGAAAGATACTAGCCCCGCCTCCTTAAGGCTTAGGTGACGGGGGCAGATTAAGCTTTAGGTTAAGCTTTAAGCTTCTTTGACGTAAGCACGCGTAATCACAGCCTGCTCAAGCGGAACATCGCTAAAGGGCGGCAACGAGCCGGTCTTAAGGCTTTCAATCTTCTTGACGACGTCCAGGCCACTTACGACCTTACCAAATACACAATAGCCCCAACCGATATCGTCCTTGCTTCTGAAGTTTAAGAAATCATTGTTGACGGTATTGATGAAAAACTGTGCGGTGGCTGAGTGGGGATCGGGAGTGCGTGCCATGGCGATGGTGCCCACTTCATTTTTCAAGCCATTGTTGGCCTCATTTTCAATCGGCTCACGGGTCGGCTTTTGTTCCATGTCGGGGGTAAAGCCGCCGCCTTGGATCATAAAGCCCTTGATGACGCGATGGAAAATTGTGCCATCATAGTGGCCATCCTTAACGTACTGCTCAAAGTTGGCAGCCGTCTTAGGTGCCTTGTCGTAATTAAGCTCGATTTCGATATTACCAAGATTAGTCTCAAGAACTATCATATTGCGATCCTGATGGTTTAAAATGGATTATTTAAAATCTTATTCTAACTTAATTAGCTGTATAAACGCCAATTCTGGACCAAGAGAGTGACCGATGCTACAGATTTACAATACACTGCAACATCAAAAGCAGGAATTTAAGCCCATGGTGCCCGGCAAGATCGGGATGTATGTTTGCGGTGTGACCGTGTATGACTATTGTCACATTGGTCATGCACGTACCTTTGTCAATTTCGACGTCATTGTGCGCTATTTGCGCTATCGCGGCTTTGAGGTGCGTTATGTGCGCAATATCACCGATATTGATGACAAGATTATTAAGCGTGCCAATGAGCGCGGCGTTAGTGCCGCGGCCTTAGCTGCCGAATTTATCGACAAGATGCATGAGGACTTTGCGCTGTTAAACATCCTGCCGCCAGATGTAGAGCCCAAGGCTACGGATAATATTCAAGAAATTATCGATCTCTGTCAGCGTTTAATTGCCGGCGGTTATGCTTATGTCGGCGGTAATGGCGACGTGATGTTCTCTATCTCCGCTTTCCCGCAATACGGTGCCCTTTCAGGACAAAAGCTTGAAGAGCTCAATGCCGGTGCCCGCGTGGCGGTGGAGCAAAGTAAGCGTAGCCCCTTTGATTTTGTGCTCTGGAAGATGTCAAAGCCCGGCGAGCCGTCTTGGGATTCGCCGTGGGGTCCGGGCCGTCCGGGCTGGCATATTGAATGCTCGGCGATGAATCATAAGTATTTGGGAGCGAGTTTTGACATTCATGGCGGTGGCTCGGATCTTATTTTCCCGCATCATGAAAATGAGATTGCGCAGTCCTGCTGTGCCTTCCACACCAAGTATGTCAATTATTGGATGCACTCGGGCATGGTGATGATCAATGAAGAGAAAATGAGTAAGTCGCTCAATAATTTCTTCACCATTCGCGATGTGTTACAGCACTATGACGCTGAGACGGTGCGCTTCTTCCTACTTTCTGGACAATATCGCTCGGCCTTAAATTACTCTACTGAAAACCTCGATAAGGCCAAGGCCGCCTTAAGTCGTTTGTATACCGCCTTACGCGGTACCACGATGCAGGAGGCTCCGGCCCCGGGTGACTATGAAGCGCGCTTTACCACCCTCATGGATGATGATTTCAACACCCCCGGTGCTTTGGCGGTGCTCTTTGATTTGGCTAAGGCCATTAATAAGGCCACCGGCGCTGAGAAAAATGAACTTGCCGCCCGTCTGCGGGCGTTAGGCGCGGTCTTAGGGATCCTTTATCAAGAGCCTGAGGCCTATTTAAAGGGCGCGAAGGAAGAAAGTGCAGGGGATGATGAAACGGCGCAAATTGAGGCTTTAATTGAAGAGCGGCGGCAGGCGCGTGCGGCGCGTGACTTTGCCCGTGCCGATGCGGCGCGCGATAAACTCACGGCCATGGGCATTGTGCTCGAGGACGGCCCGCAAGGTACCACCTGGCGGCGCAAGTAAGCTTTAGCCGGTGGCGCCATATACGTAAGGGGCCTATTAATGGCCCCTTAGCAAGGGGAGCAACAAGACGAGATAAAACCTTCACAACGCTTATCTTATCTTGCAATTATTTCTTTGTTATATAATTAAAAATTGCGTTTTAACCATTTACCGCGCAAGAGCACGCCTTTTAAATTAAGCTCCTTATCAATAAGCAGTAAGCTCGCTTCCTTGCCTTTTTCAATGGTCCCCACTCGCGCTAAGGCCCCGACGGCGGCAGCTGGATTATAGGTCGCTGCACGAATGACCGTTTCAAGGGGCAATCCCATCTGTCGATGGGCGATTTGCATGCAGGTAAAGAGATTGGTCGCGGAGCCTGCTATGGTGCCGCTTTCCAAAGTTGCTTTGCGATCGGTGACGAAGACGCGCTGTCCGCCTAAAGAGTATTCGCCATTGGGCAGTCCCACCGCCATCATCGAGTCGGAGATTAAGATCATGCGCGCTGCGCCAAATAACTTAAAGGCCACGCGTACGGCCGCGGGGTGAATATGAATGCCATCACAGATAATCTCGGCGCTGACGATATCGCTATCTGCGCCGGCGGCAATGGGGCCGGGCGCACGATGGACTAGCGGAGGCATGGCATTGTACAGATGGGTAAGTTGCAACGCGCCGGCGGCAAAGGCCTTAGCGGTAATGTCATAATCAGCGCAGGTATGGGCAATGCTCAAGCGCACTTTATCTTGTAAAGCGGCAATGGTGTCAAGCGCCCCAGGCTCTTCCGGGGCAATGGCGAGCACCTTGATAAGGCCACCGGCTGCTTGTTGAACCTTAGTAAAAAAATCCACGCTGGGGGCAAGCACATAATGCGGATTTTGCGCTCCGACCTTATGTGGGGAGACAAAGGGGCCTTCCATATAGATGCCAAGCAAGCTTGCTTCATCATCTTGCGGCACAAAGTTGCGGGCATTAGCACAGGCCTTAACAATATCTTCCTTGGCCATGGTCATGGTGGCCGGATGAATAGCAGTTACGCCACAGGATGCTTCATAGCGGGCAATTGTCGACAGGGCCTCAGGAGTGCCTTCCATAAAGTCATGCCCGTAGGCGCCATGAAAGTGTATATCGACAAGTCCCGGGATGGCCAGCAGGCCATGGCCGTCTATAGCTTCATCATCGCTACTGTGGGCGGCAAACAAGGGGCCATGGGTATAGATGGTCGCCGGGGCAAAGGTAAAATCCGGGGTATAAGCGCTGATATTGTAAAGACGCATGGGTGCTCCTTAAGCCTTACTCTGCAATGGTGCGATTGTAGCAAGTAGGGCGCAGGAGCACTGTGAGCTTACATCAGTTTTAGTTAAGTAAGCTTGCGGGGATGGCGACTTTGCTTTGGGCAAAAGAGCTTTTTAAATACTGATAGAGCTCGCGTAAGGCAGGCTTAGCTGACTGTTCTTTAAGCACTTCTTGCTGAGCCTTTTTTACTAAGGTGCGTAACTTATTGCGATCGATATCGTAAATGAGCGCACATAAGGCATTGATGGCCGGTGCACCGGAGGCAATTAATTCACTGCGCAAATGCTCCAAACGCATTGCATTGGGATCGACCGCGGCTGACGCACCTTGCATCGACAATTCTTGCTTTAAGGGGGCTAAATCATAATTGCGCATTAATTTGGCGGCATATTGTAATTGCCGGCGGCGCTCGTCGGAATTGCGCTTTAAGCTACGGGCAGTTAACAGGGCCTGCTTGACCTCATCGTCTGGGAAGGTAAGCGCATTGAAGGCCTCACTGCCCAATTTGGCCAAGTCATCGGCTAATTTACGTACCGCTTGTGCCTCGCGCTTTTGCGCGGAGCGGCTTATCTCTTCAGGCTCACTGTCAAAGCCGGAAAAATACTGCTGTTCTGCCATGGCGCCCTCCATTTTTTAGCATATAAAGGCGCTATTTTAACGGTTTAGACCGTGATCGTGAAGGGTCTAAACCGTGGGCTTAGCTCTTCCATCGCCAGCGGCGCCGTACCGTTTTGCGAATGATGAAGTTAAAGCGTTTGACAAATACGCGTGCGCGCCGTGCCTTAAAGCGCTCGCCGCCAATGACGATGAGCACGCCACCGACAATAAGGCCAATGCCCATGGCCAAATTAAAACTGATGTCCTCATCAAAAAATAGGACAGACAATGCCACGGCGGTTAATGGTTCGAGCGCTCCTAAGATAGCCGTTAAAGTGGTGCCAATCCCAGCAATGGCGACATTTAATAGCTCCAAGGAAATGATGGTGGGCACGAGCGCAAGGAGGCATAAGAATAAATACTCCAGCGGCTCATCTGGAATTGCAATGGCCGAGGTGGGGCTACAGAGCATATAGATGCCGGTAATGGCAATGGAAAAAAGAATTAAGTAGAAGGTAAGCTTTTCATTGGAAATTAACAGATGGGTACGATTAATGCCCACGATGTAGAGCGCATAGGTTAAAGCCGAGGCAATGGCCAGTAGGGTGCCAATTAACGACAATCCGCCAACTTCGGCATGATGTAATAAGATCACGCCGGCTAAGCTTAAAATCATGGCCAAGATCATGAACCAGGAGATCTTTTCATGATAGGCAAAAACCATGATTAAGGCGGTAAAGACCGGGTAGAGGAATAAAATGGTGGCGCTAATACCCGCGTTCATATAATTAAAGGACACGAAGTAGGTTAAGGTCGACAGCGCAAAGAAAATCCCGGGAAAGGCTAAGGCCTTTAAATCAGCCATGCTTATGGTCAAGGTTTCCTTTTTGAGCGCCAAAATAGGCAACATCATCAAGGCGGCAATAAAGTAGCGATAGAACAAAGCATTGGCGGCATCAAAGTTGAGCGCATACAGTCCAAGAGCCAAGACCGGGCTACAACCATAGCAGGCGGCGGATAGCATCGCAGAAAGCAGGCCTTTTACACGGGTAGGCATGGTTTGTTCCTATAAGTCTTAAAGTGGCGCTCATTTTACCGCTAAGGAGATCAAGACTTGATGAAATTTAGGTAAATTTTTATCTGTTATCATGCATGATTTGCGCTTTGGGCCGTGCCTTCATACAATTTCATTTAGTGGATGCATGTCATGACGTTAAAGGAAAGATAAAAACCATGGCCCAGGAATTTTTTGCAGAGATTGCAGCTAAGCGGCAAGAGCTTGAACAGGCGGCACAACTTGCGGTGCAACTGGCCCGTCAGGCGGGGGCAGATGAATGTGAGGCGGTGATCGGGGCCGCACGCGGCATTGAAGTATCAACGCGCCATCAGAGCGTGGAAAATGTGGAATTTAATCAAGATCGCAGTCTGGGGGTGGTGGTCTTTAAAGGTAAAAGACGCGGTAGCGCATCCACCACCGATTTATCGCCTTCCTCAATTGCCGAAAGCATCAATGCAGCCTTAGGTTTGGCGCGCGATACCGATCCTGATCCGTATGCTGGACTGTGCGATAAAGAATTGTTGTGCACTAAAGCAGATGACTTTGATTTACTGCAAGAATTACACGCCTCCCCCGATGAGGGCATACAAATGGCCGCTGCCACCGAAGAAGCGGCTTTAAGCGTTGGTGACAAGCGCATTAAAGATAGTGATGGCGCTTATTTTGCAAGTGAAGTGCGTACGCGGGTGATTGCCACTTCAGCTGACTTTTGTATTAGCAATGTCAGCACCAGTCACAGCTTTGGTTTGACCTTAATCGGGCAGGAAGAAGATCGCATGCAACGCGGCTCCGGCTTTGGCCTTGCCTGTAAATATGAAGACTTGCCGCCTATCAACACGGTAGCGCACGAGGCTCTAGAGCGCACCTGCGGGCGTTTGGGTGCCTTTAAGCCCAAGAGCGGGCGCTATAACATCATCTTTACTGACAATGCAGCGCGCTCCTTGTGGGGGCACTTAAAGGAAGCTATCAGCGGCTATAACATTTATTTAAAGTCCTCCTTTATGTGCGATAAGTTAGGGCAGCAAATTTTGCCTGACTTCATCACCTTGCATGAAGAGCCCTTATTGCGTGGCAAATTGGGCTCTCGTTGCTGTGATGGTGAGGGTGCGGCCTGTTATGCCCAAGATTGGGTGCAAGCTGGGGTGTTGCAGGAATATCTGCTCTCATCCTATACCGCACGGCGCTTGCAGATGAAAACCAATGCCCACAGCGGGGGCTTTGCCACCTTAATGGTCCAAAGCGATGCCGCGCATACCCGCACTTTGCCGGAAATGATGCGTGAGGTTGGGGAAGGTTTGGTAATTGACAGCTTAATGGGACAGGGCGTGGATATTGTCAGCGGCAATTACTCGCGTGGGGCCTCCGGCTTTTATTTTAAAAATGGTGAGCGGGTGCAGGCGGTGCATGAGCTTACCGTGGCCGCCGACTTAAAAGAGCTTTATGCGCAAATTGCCCTGTTGGGTAATGATTACGATCCGCGCTATAAATTGCTCTCCGGTTCAATCTTAGTGCCCGATCTGACAGTATCCGGAGCCTAAGATGGTATGTAGCCTTAAAGGTAAGTTAAAGTTGTAAAACAGGATGTTATATGCAAAAAGTAGTTAATCACATGTATAAATTGGCGCTGTGCGTCAGTGTAGCGCTGACTTTGTCCGCCTGTGCCCAGAGCCCTAACGCTACTGCCACGCTTTCAAGTCAAGTGCAAAGCACGCAGACTACGGCTCAGGCAAATTACCAGGCCCCGGCGTGGCTGGAGGCTTCAGTAGCAGAGGTTTATCCTGAGGCCGTTAAAATACGCCACTATTTGCATCAACATCCGGAGCTTGGCTGTCAGGAAGTTAAGACCCAAGCCTATATTGCCGATTTCTTGCAACAACAAGGCATTGAGGTCATAAAGGGAACAGAGCACGCTCCCACCGCCGTCATTGGCGTGTTAAATCCCGGGAAGGGTCATGCCATTGGTATTCGGGCTGATATTGATGCCTTACCCATTAAGGAAAATACCGGTCTGCCTTATGCTAGCACCGTCAAGGGCATGTTCTTTGGCAGAGAGGCGGATGTATCGCATATGTGCGGGCATGATGCCCATATGGCTATGCTCTTGGCCGCCGCCAAGGTCATGGCAGCGCATAAAGACGATATTGCGCGCACGGTGGTTTTTTTATTCCAACCGGCTGAGGAAGGCGATTCGCGCGTCAATCCCTATGATTTACCGGCCGGGCAATTGGCCGGCGCCAATGCGATGGTGCAAGATGGCGTACTTGAGCGCTTTGGCATTGAGAAAGTCTTTGGTATTCACGTAATGGCACGGCAACCGGCCGGCAAAATGTTAATTGCCAAAGGTCCGGCGCTTAACAGTGTCGATGATTTTCGCGTGCAAATACAAGGCGAGCAGGCGCATGGTGCCATGCCGTGGACGGGCGTAGATGCCACCTTGACGGCCGCAGCGGCGGTGGTGAACTTACAGCAAATTGTCTCGCGCAACATCCCCTTAAATAGCGGCATGGGCGTGATTACGGTCGGACGTTTGCAGGCAGGTGAGACCTCCAATGTGATGGCCGGTAGCGCCGAATTTGAGGGCACCATCCGCTCTAACAATGCACAAATTCGCAGCATGCTGTTACAGCGCATCCCGGAGGTTATAGCCGGTACGGCCGCGGCCTATGGCGCTAAGGCACAGACGCGCATTTTGGAAATTTATCCGGTGACGGTAAACGATCCTGACTTGGCCACTGCAACCGTGGCGCAATTACAGGACTTTGGGGTGGACGCGCAATTGTCGCAGTGGAATCCGGGAGCTTCGGAGGATTTTTCCTTCTTTGCCCAAAAAGTGCCGGGGGTCTTTATGTTCTTAGGTGTCGATAAGCCCGGGAGCAGCAATGCCGCTAACAATCACTCCGATAAGTTTGTAATTGATGATACGGCCTTAAAGGCCGGGATCACAGCCCATGTGGCGGTGGCTTTAAGCCCGCTATAGGCTAGCCCTTTAAGCTAAGAGCGCCGTACTTGCCGTAAAACGCTGTGGTAAGTGCGGCTTTTTTTCTGTCCTTAGACTTAAGGATGAGCAACGCTTGCAACCGCGTAAAGAGACTGTTGGGACAATTTTTGATCTTTTTTCATGATTTTATTATGGTGACGGCGATCACTTAATCGATTTTTCGGTTATAATCTGCCGTTGCTGAAGTTGAGCCGCTCAAGCGCTGAGTTAAGCGCAGACTTGAGCATGCTGAAGATCTCTAAGTGAGATTGAGAAACTTTAGGGTTTTCATAACGAAGATGCGAGTTCTTGCGAGCGTTGCTGAGGCGATGCCTGCTAAGGATTTTTTGTGATCATTTCAGGTCGTCTGTGCTAGAATACGCGCACTTTTGTTATTACTGATTGTTTTGTGTGGTTACAGCTCTACTATTTGGTGCTGTGAGCCTATAACGTATTTTTTGGAGTGTGATTAAACATGTCCAGAGTTTGCCAAGTTACGGGCAAGCGCCCGATGGTGGGTAATCATCGTTCCCACGCTAAGAATGCGGCTAAGCGCCGTTTTCTGCCGAACTTAAAGTATCACCGCTTCTGGGTCGAGAGTGAGGGCCGCTTCGTCAGACTGCGCGTCACCACTAAGGCCATGCGCACTATCGACAAGGTGGGCATCGATGCAGTGCTCGCTGATATGCGTGCTAACGGCGTTAAGATCTAAGAGGAGATAAATCATGGCTAAGAAGGGCGGACGCGAGAAGATTCGTTTAAATTCTTCTGCTGGCACCGGTCATTTTTACACCACCACCAAGAATCGTCGCACCACTCCGGGCAAGCTGGAGATGATGAAGTACGATCCGGTTGTGCGTAAGCATGTCCTGTACAAGGAAGGCAAGATTAAGTAATCAAGCCTGATTGGCAAAGACCCTGCAATGGCAGGGTTTTTGTTTATTTGGAGCCTAAAAAATGCCTGAACTGCCTGAAGTTGAAGTCACGATGCGTGGGGTGCGTCCCTTTCTAGAAAAGCAGCGCATCAAGTCCGTTTACTTTGATGAATACAAGCTACGTGAGCCCTTTGATCCGCGCCTTAAGACCTTAGAAGGCGCTACCATTGATGAAGTTAGTCGGCGCGGCAAGTACATCATCGTGCACTCCACTCAAGGCTCCATCATTGTCCACCTCGGGATGACTGGCAACTTTAAGGTATGCAATGCCGATGCGCCGGCACAAAAGCATGATCATTTTGCGCTGACCTTAGAGAGCGGCAAGATGGTACGCATGAATGACAGTCGGCGTTTTGGCTTGGTGCGCTATGTGCAACCCGGGGACGATCCCCTGATGGACAAACATCTGCGCGATCTGGGACCCGAGCCGCTGACTCCGGCCTTTAATGGCACATATCTGCATCAGCGTTTACAGCGTATCAAACGCGGGGAGATTAAACCTGCCTTAATGAACAGCAAGGTAGTGGTCGGGGTTGGCAATATTTATGCCAGTGAAAGCCTCTTTAGTGCCAAGATCCACCCGCAAAGCATCGCCTGTGCTTTAAGCTTGGCGCAATGCGAGGAATTATGCGCGGTGATTAAGGCCACGCTCAAGCGCTCGATTGCCGAAGGCGGTACCACCATTCGTGACTTTGAAGGCGCGGACGGCAAACCTGGTTATTTTGTCCAAGAATTGCAAGTTTACGGGAAGGATGGTCAACCTTGCCCACGCTGTGGGCATACGATTGAAAAAATCGTCCAGGGGCAGCGCAGTACCTATTTCTGTCCCCACTGTCAGCAACGCGCTACCTGCTAAAGGCTTGTACTTAGCGCGATTCATGCCTGCAATCTATTGCCGGTAATGAAAAAGTTGTATTTTACGCCTCCCCTCAAGAGGGCTTAAAGTTACGGCATGGCAAGAGGATGATGTTATGTACCATTCACTACGTAAACTTAAAGCATGGGGCAGTACGGTCATCTGTGTCGCCGCACTGTATGGAGGAACTGCTATGGCCACCGATTTAACTTTAGAACTTAACGGCAAAAATTACGCGATTACGCTTTATGACAGCAAGGAAGCACAGCTTTTGCTCGCCGCTTTGCCACAGACTTTAGAGTTTGAAAATTTTGGTAGCATGGAGCGGGTGGCTTATCTGGATAAGAAATTGCCGCTTGCTTCATATAAGCAAACCGTCGAGGTTAAACGCGGCAGCTTGGCCTATTACGTGCCGTGGGGGAATTTGTGCGTTTTCCGGAAGGACTATCACAGCCCCAACGATCTGGTGCTCTTAGGCGAAATGAACGAGGATACAGTTAAGGCCATTGAGGGCTCCGGATCGGCAAGTGCCACCTTACGCTTAAGTAAATAAAGTTTGGCTTTGCAGTAAAAACGGGCGGGAGGTAGCTCCCGCCGCATGGTTTTTTAGGCCGCAAGATCGGGCGTCCCACAGCGCCGTCCATCAATTGCTTCCACACTTAACGCAAGTTGTGGACTGCATAAATATTGGCTGGCCAAGGCCGTAAGGCCCGGGAAATTGGCGCCTATAATTTTAATGTGCATTTCGTCGGTGGTATTAAGCAGCGGCAGTAAGAGGGCGCGTACTTGTAAAAAGAGCCGCCCGAGCGCCTGCGCACCGGCGCGGCCTACTCTCGTGTTATTCAGGCCCTGCGTTTGCAGTAAAGCTCGACACTGTGGGGCACTTAAAGCACAATGCGTGCAAACCTCCCTCATGATGTCATCTAAGCCATTTCTAAAGCTGGCAATTTGCCCGTGGGAACTTGGGATCATGACGGCGGTGCTGCCGGCAAATAAGGAGATCACGACCCGCATAAAGCTGTGGCGGGGCAGAGTGGAAGATGCACTAGAACTCATCATAGGGGCCTCTTGTTGCTGTCGGTAAGATAATTTTCTCGCGATGGTTTTAGTGTACACCTATAAAATTTAAACTTGCAAGCAAAGTAAGCATTATAATTTCATCAATGTGATCTCAAGCACTAAATTAATTTAATAGTATAATCTCACGTATAATTTTATACATATAATTTAATCGCTTAATAGTTAAACATAAGATAAAGATAAAGTAATAAAAATATTAACTATCAATATAGGGGTTAAGTGCGGGCCTTGCCGTAGGCTGGGCCAACGGCAAGGTGGGATTGAGCGCTAGGTAATTTACCCTTACTCGACGGTCACCGACTTGGCTAAATTGCGCGGCTGATCAACATCGGTGCCGTTAATTACCGCCACGTGATAGGCCAAGAGTTGTAGCGGGATACAGAAGGTAATTGGCGCGAGCAACTTCTCGTGATTGGCAGTAGGCAAGACACGGCATTGGGCATTTTCCTCAATGTGCACATCGTCGGCGGCAAAGATATACAGCTTACCGCCACGAGCGCGTACTTCTTCAATATTGGAAATTAACTTGGAGATTAAGCTGTCATTGGGCGCGGACACAATCACCGGCATATGCGCATCAATGAGCGCAATTGGACCGTGCTTGAGTTCACCTGAGGCATAACCTTCGGCATGGATATAGGAAATTTCCTTAAGTTTAAGCGCACCTTCAAGGGCGATCGGGAACATGGGACCTCGCCCTAAAAAGAGCGCATGCTCAAGGCCAGCAAAATCTTGTGATAGGGCTTCAATCTTGCGGTCAAGCGCAAGTTGCGCGCGCACTTCAGCCGGAGCCTTACGTAGTGCCGCAGCAAACTTGCGCCCCTGCAGGGCATCGATATTCCCGTTGGCCCGTCCTAGCGCGAGGGTAAGCAGGAAGAGGGCAATTAATTGGGTGGTAAAGGCCTTAGTGGAGGCCACTCCAATTTCCGCCCCGGCGCGGGTTAAAAAGACCACGTCAGAATTGCGCACTAAGGATGAGTTGGCGGCATTACAAATACATAAGGTGGCGGCATAGCCTTGCTCTTTGGCAAGCTTGAGGGCTGCTAGGGTATCGGCAGTTTCACCTGATTGAGAGAGGGTGATAAAGAGTGAATGCTCTGGCACCACCGTGCGTTTGTAGCGATACTCCGAGGCAATGGTGACAGCAGTTGAGACGCCGGCGTATTCTTCTAAATAGTATTGCCCCACCAATCCTGCGTGATAGGAGGTACCGCAGGCGGCAATCTGCACGTGTTTAATGGAGGCAAATAAATCCGCTGGCAGATTTAAAAAAGCCTCGGCGCTGACATTGTCCGCCCCCAAACGACCTAATAAGGTATTTTCCAAAGCCTCCGGCTGCTCAAAGATCTCCTTTTGCATATAGTGCTTGTAAGGGCCCTTAGAGATGGCTTCGGCCGAAACATTCAGATGGGTAGGTTGCCGTTCACAGGCATTACCTTGCGCATCGAAAATTTGCACATCATCGCGCGTGATGACCGCGCTATCGCCATCTTCAAGATAGATAAAACGTGAGGTCACCGGCAGTAAGGCAAGTACATCTGAGGCGGCAAAGTTTTCCCCAATCCCCAGGCCAATAATGAGCGGCGAGCCCTTTTTGGCCACATACAGTCTATCGGGATCGGTGGCATCAATAAGCGCAATCGCATAAGCCCCGTGTACCTGCGCTAAGGCCTGATGCAAAGCCTCTAAAAGCGGGAGCTTACGGGTGGTCTTGAGGTGATTTATCAGTTTGACTAAGACTTCACTATCCGTCTCGGAATAAAACTCCACCCCTTGCGCGCACAGCTGCGTTTTAAGTGACTGATAGTTTTCAATAATGCCATTGTGCACCATGGCCAAGGTACCGGCGGTATGCGGATGGGCATTGGCGATGGTGGGTTTACCATGGGTAGCCCAACGGGTATGGGCAATGCCTAAAAAGCCGTCAGCATTATGGGTGCGCACTTCGTCCTTTAAGTTTTGCACCTTGCCGGCGGTTTTGACGAGGTTGAGCTTGCCGTCAGTGACAAAGCAGATGCCGGCGGAATCGTAACCGCGGTACTCTAAAGCAGATAGCCCGGTTAACAAGATTTCAGCAAGCGGGCGCTTGGCAATGGCTCCAACGATACCGCACATAATAAGGATCCTCTCAAAAATGGGTAAATTAGAAGGTAACTCTATGTTTTACTTTTATTCTAACTGATTGTGCTCCTGAATACTTTGCCCATCAATCTATTGACACTTTAAGGGGCTTTGGAGCTATCGGTCCTAAGGTCGCTGCAAGGAGGCAGATCTTTGGTAAAATAGCTGATCTTTGTGCGCTAGTGTGCATAGCTTAATATTCGTTTTATTTGGTAGATTGACGTGGAAAAGTTTCAAATCACGGGTGGTGCCGCATTATCTGGCACGGTTAGCATCTCCGGAGCTAAGAATGCAGCTCTGCCGGTTATCCTGTGCACGATGTTAACGGATGAGCCGATTACGCTGACTAATGTGCCTGATCTGCGCGATGTGCAGACTTGCTTTAAATTGCTCACTTTATTAGGTAAAAGCTGTGAGCGTGTCAGTGAAAGTGCTTATCTCATTAGCGGACGCATTAATTGTTGCAAAGCCCCCTATGATTTAGTTAAGACCATGCGCGCTTCCATTATGGCCTTAGGCCCCTTGACCGCTTTTTTAGGTGAGGCGGAAGTATCGCTTCCTGGTGGTTGCGCTATTGGTGCCCGTCCGGTTGATCTGCATGTTAAAGGTTTAAAGCAATTAGGTGCCACCATTAGCCTTGAAGAGGGCTATATCCGTGCTACCGCCCCGCATGGTCGTTTAGAGGGCGGGCATATTGTGATGGATAAAATTTCCGTCACCGGCACGGAAAATTTGATGATGGCGGCGGCCTTAGCTGACGGTATCACGGTGATTTCCAATGCCGCGCTCGAGCCTGAAGTGGTGGATTTGGCCAATTGCCTGCGTGCCATGGGAGCAGATATTAGCGGCGATGGTACGGCTGAAATCACCATCCGCGGTAAAGAGCGTCTGCACGGTTGTCGGCATCATATTGTCCCTGATCGCATTGAGACCGGGACCTACTTAGTAGCGGCGATGGCTACGCATGGGGTGATTACTTGTCTTAATTGTGAACCTCCTACCTTAGAGGCGGTAATTGCCAAATTAAGACAAGGCGGGGCGCAGGTGGAATGCTCTGATCATGAGATTTACCTTAATATGCGCGATCGCACCATTGAACCGGTCGATATCGTAACTGCACCGCATCCGGGCTTCCCGACAGATATGCAGGCGCAATTTACGGTTTTAAATGCGCTGGCCAATGGCAGTAGCTCGGTAACGGAAACGATTTTTGAAAACCGCTTTATGCATATCCCGGAACTGATTCGCATGGGGGCACGGCTTAAGGTGGAAGGCAATACCGTCCTCTGTACGGGGACTGATCATTTAACTGGAGCACAAGTGATGGCCACCGATTTACGTGCTTCAGCAAGCTTAGTGATAGCCGGCTTAGTAGCCCGCGGTACCACCATCGTCGATCGCATCTATCATATGGATAGAGGCTATGAACATATTGAGCGCAAGATTCGTGCTTTAGGTGGCACCATCGAACGGATCAAATAATGTTTTCGCTCCTGCCTTACAACACTTTTGCCCTCGATGTCCATGCTCAGCATGGCATCGTGGTTAACGCTTTAAGTGATCTCAAGTTTCCGCTACCTGAGCCTTACATTATCTTAGGGCGGGGCTCGGACGTGCTTTTTACCTCGGACTTTGAGGGGACGGCGCTGATTAACAATATCCGCGGCGTGGATATTTTGCATGAGGATAATGAATATTTAGTCCGCGTCGGGGGCGGCGAGATCTTAGATGAGCTTATCGTCAAACTTTTAAATCAAGGGATTTGCGGCCTTGAAAACTTATCGGCCATTCCCGGTACTGTTGGTGCAGCTCCCATTCAGAATATTGGGGCCTACGGGGTGGAGATAGGTGATTTTATCGCTAGTGTAGAAGTCTGTGACTTAAAGAGCGGTAAGACCTTTACCTTAGATAAAGATGCCTGTCAGTTTGGCTATCGCGATTCCTACTTCAAGCGCCATCCACAGGAGCATCTTTTTATTATCTATGTCAATTTCCGCTTCCCCGATGAGCCTAAACTTATCCTCTCCTATCAAGGTTTGCGCGATCAAGATTTAAAGGATGCGCAAGCAGTGCGCGCGCAAGTGCGTGCCCTGCGCGCCCGTAAATTGCCCGATCCACGTTATGTGGGCAATGCCGGGAGTTTCTTTAAAAACCCGCTCGTTGATGCGCAAACGGTAACTAGATTGCGTGAACAATATCCGGATATTCCGGTTTTCACGGCGGAGGGTGGACGCTATAAGTTAGCCGCCGGTTGGCTGATTGATAAGGCCGGTTGCCGCGGTATTACGCATGGACATGCTGGCACTTGGGAGCATCAGGCCTTGGTGTTGGTCAATCGCGGTCAAGCCAAGCCCCATGAAATTGTGTCCTTGGCCAAATATGTCAGCACACAAGTGATGGCGCATTTTGGGATTGAGTTAGTGCCCGAGGTAAGATTGTATGGGCGCAATGGAGAGGTGGCATGGGACTTACTGCTCTAGAACAACCCAAAGCCCTAGCGCTGTTACATGCCCTTAATGCAGCTTCGCAGGGTTTGACAGTGCAATCTTTAGTAGCGCAGTTAAAACTCCCGCCTGAGCACGTAGCCTTGCTGGTGCAAACCTTAAATGAAGCTGCCACGCAAGTTCTTGGACGCACCTTAATTGTAAGTAGCAGTAGTGAACTTACTTCTGCTGCCACCATTCTTTCTACTGCTCAGTGGGGCAAACTTGATTTGCTTAACACCGTCTCCTTGTGGCAGCAACTGCATGGCCGCGGGCGTTTGTCGGTGTTGGCGGTAACTGATTCGACCAATAGCCTGTTAGAGCGCTGTTTGCACAATTGTGTCAGTGGGGATGCCGTGGTAAGTGAGTTGCAGACTGCCGCCCGCGGACGGCGCGGTAATCGCTGGCAACTTGGCATGGCAACACAGCTTTCGCTCTCTTTAGTGTGGAAATTTAATACCACGCAAGAGACCTGGGGCTTGCCGCTCTTGGTAGCTTTGGCCGTGGTCGAGGCTTTAAGCCCGTTAAAGTTACCGCTACAAATTAAGTGGCCCAATGATCTTTATCTGCATGACAGTAAGCTCTGTGGCATTTTAGTGGAGTTACATAACCCTCCTTTAAAGCAAGATGGGGGCGTCTGGGCGGTAATTGGCATTGGTCTTAATGTCTATGCCGATGCGGCCTTGGCTACGCGGCTTGCCAAGCGGCAGATTGCCGCCTTAGGTCATTTGGGATCGCTTGCCTTAGACCGTACTACTATCGCCGCCCGCATTATTAATGCATTACGCCACAAGCTACAGGACTTTGCCTGCCAAGGCTTTGGGCCTTTTGTCTCTCAATGGGAGCAGTATGACTATCTGCGTGGACGACAAGTGGTGCTGGAGCTTGACGATGGTCATCAGCTGACGGCAGTGGCCGTGGGTACAGATAAGAGCGGACGCTTGCTGTTAGATACAGCCATGGGGCGGCAAGCCTTTGCCTCTGGGCATATCGTTAAGGTGGGACGTCAGGGCGCACTGATGCCTTAATTTCGTGCGTTGGGGTAAAATAAGCGCCGTTTGCAATTTTGTTTTTGGCTTATATATGCGCCGCAAGATAGATATGGAGGAGTTATGCTACACGATTGGTTACTCGAGGCGCGCTTAAGGACCTTACTTCTAAGCGCTACTAATTGCGCGGTAGGTTGTGCCTTAGGTTTCTATTATGGGGCATTTAATCTTTACAATCTGGCCGCGGCCATCTGCATCATCATCACCGCTATTTTGTTGCAGATTCTCTCCAATTTTGCCAATGACTATGGCGACGCCTTCCGCGGCGCTGACCGTGCCGATCGCTTAGGACCGATTCGCGCGATTATGACAGGCTCAATTTCCATCCGCCAATTACGCCACGCGATGGCTTTGGTAACCTTACTTGCCTGTTTCTTTGGTTTGATAGCCGTGGTCATGACCTTAGGCAATGATATTGAAGTTTTAGCCTGGTTTATGTTTGCCGGCGTCATTTCCATTGTGGCTGCCATCTTTTATACCGTGGGTATGGCCTATGGTTATAAGGGCCTGGGCGATATTTCAGTTTTCATCTTCTTTGGGCTCTTGTCAGTCTTAGGCCCACAAATCATGATCACCAATGCCAGCGGAGGTGGGGTGGAGATTTATCCTGACGCGGTACTCTTAGGCGTAAGCTTAGGGGCAGGCTCTGTCATGGTGCTTCATGTCAACAATATGCGTGACGCGATGCAGGATAAACTTACCGGCAAACGCACCTTAGCAACCAGATTAGGGGTAAGACTCTCGGCAGTCTATCATGTGATGCTCTTTTCCCTGGTGGTGCTGACCTCCTTTGCCGCCTGCTTCTTATCGCATAAATTCTGGGAGTTTGCGCTTTTGGCGGTAGGTCTCATTCCGCTAATGGCCTCGGTGATCCGGGTGGTTAAAAATCGCAAAAATGCTAAACTTTTGGCACCAGAACTGAAATTTACTGCATTGGGTAATGCCGTGCATAATTTGGCATGGATCATTGTCTTAATAGTCGATTTTTGGGCTTATTACTAGGCTCTAACGCTCGTGGCAACTGCAACTTATCGTGGCAGTTGCTGTGCAGTTTGAGGAGGAAAAAATGAAAAAAATTTTATGGGTATCGCCGTATTCTTTGCATGATACCTCCTCAGGCGCAGCAGTACAGTGCCGTTTGATGCTCCAAAAGCTTGCTGAATATGCCAAGGGTGAGCTTGAGATCATGGCTTTGGGGAGCTTCATTTTCGATAATCCACGTGGAACCAGCCTCTTTACCGACCTTAAAGAAAAGTTGGCGGGTAAAGAGCAGTTCTTTAACTTAAAAGATGGTCTGGTGTCCTATGTCTACGTTAAGAATCACAGCACCTTTATAGATAATCATACCGGTGGCGAGCAACGTTTATTCTTCTCGAAGTTCCTCGATACCCTTAAGCTATTTAAGCCGGACTTAATCATGGGTTATGGGGGCGATATGCTGTCGATGACCATGCGCTCTGAGGCTAAGCGTCGTGGTATTCCGGTGGTCTATACTTTATGGAATGGCAATCACAAGGGCTTTACCTTCCCGGACTGCGATATGGTGCTGACCGATTCTCGCGGCAATGCCGCTTTCTATGCCAATAATTTTGGCATTAATGTGCAGGCCGGTGGTATCTTTATTGACCCCAAGCATGTGGTTTCTCCCAAGCTTAATCCTAAGTACATCACCATGATTAATCCGGTGGCGGAAAAGGGGGTTGGCATCTTTGCCCGCCTTGCTTTAATGGCGCAAAAAGAGATGCCGGAGCAGAAATTCTTAGTTGTCGAAAGCCGGGGCTCTTTTGCCGAAGGTTTGGCAAAGCTACATGTGATAAATGACACTAAGACCCCTAAGGAAACCCATCCCCTTGTACCCAAGATGTTCCCCAATGTGGATGTGGCGCAGCATACTTCCGATATTAAACAGGTTTATGCCATTACCAAGGCCTTGCTTGTGCCCTCTTTGTGGTTTGAAGGGTGGGGACGTGTTGCAACCGAAGCCATTATGAATGGAGTGCCGGTGGTCGCTTCAAAGTCAGGTGGTTTACCCGAGGCGGTAAGTGAAGGCGGTATTTGCTTGGATGCTCCGGCTGCAAGTAAGAGCGATTACAACTATATTCCGACCGAGGCAGAAGTCCGTCCGTGGATGGATGCCTTAAAGAAGGTATTAAGCGAAGACTACAGCGCTAATTGCGCTAAGGCCGCCGCCCGTCATCAACCAGAGATCTCGGCCAAGCGCGTCTATGAGCTGTTAAAGCCTTTACTAGATAGAGCGGCTAGCACGCAGGCGCAGTTTTTACGCGGGGGCATGTTATTTAAATAAAACTTACAGGCTTAGCGCGGTGAAAGTAAGCAGCCCTTTGAATTTAGAATAAAGAGTGTTTCATGTCCGGATGAGTAGGCGCTTTGGTTACGCCACTCCGCCTGTACTCCAAAAAGCTTGCTCAAAGTCGGTGGTGCACTCAAATTCCATAATATCGTCTGAAATAGGATGCCTAAAGCTTAAGTAGCGCGCATGTAAATTTAGGCGCGGCGAGGCTTTAAAAACTTCCTGTGGCGCATAGAGATGATCCCCTAAGATGGGGTGACCTTGCTCCTTTAAATGTACGCGTAGCTGATGGGAGCGCCCGGTCAACGGGTGCAGGCGCACGAGGCTTGTTTGGCGCGTTTCATTAATGCCGATGACTTCATAGTCAGTTTGCGCCGGACGCCCGTCCTTAAAGTCAACGATTTGATAGGGACGATTTTCCCAATCGGTACGTAAGGGCAGATCAATATGGCCGCTTCCACTCATTAAACCGGCCACTTGGGCAATGTAGACTTTCTTGGTTTCACGCTGCATAAACTGCTTGCCAAGCTTGGATATCGCTTCTTTGCACAAACCTACCACCAAGACGCCGGAGGTGCCTAAATCTAAGCGATGTACCGCCTGCGCTTCAGGATAGCTTGAGCGCACCCGCGAAAGCACACTGTCATGGTACTGCGGCAAGCGCCCGGGCACGGATAAGAGGCCGGAGGGCTTAATTACCACCATGATGGCATCGTCTTGATAGAGCACATCAAGAAAGGGCACTAAGGGCGGATCGTACTTGAAAGGTGCGTTTACAGGAGCGTTCATGGGAAATCCTTACACTAAGTTTTAGCAGGCTGATGTAGCTTACAGGGTCTGGCAACAAAGCTAAGGCAGCACTTTGGCTGCCTTGCATCAATGATAATGATGAAAAAGCGTGGCGCTTTTGCTCTAGGCTTTAGCGGTCAGCAAAAGAAGCTTGCTCCACGCGATCGGTATTTTGCGCCGGCATCTCTAAGCCCAAATCGCGATAGCAGTCAGACATCAGCTGTAAAGCGTCCTCTAGGAACGGCGTATTGCGATAAGAGTAGAGAATGTTTTGGCAATGCCGAATAGCCGAGACATAGGCCTGTTTGTCATAGTAGTAAGAAGCGATCTTGTACTCACGCTCGGCCAATTGCTGCTGAATATAAATCATGCGCTTGTAAGCGTCAGCGGCATAGGCGCTATTAGGGTAAGTCTCAATCATTTCCCGGAAGGTATTGAAGGCCTCATAGTAATGGGTCGGATCTTTCTGTGAGCGGTTTAAGCCTAAGAAGTCTTGCAGAATATCCGAGCGCATTTGCATCTCGTTTAGGCCTTTCATATAGAGCACATAGTCAATATGCGGGCTCGTCGGGCTTAAGCGCAGGAAGCGGTTAATCTGCGCAGTAGTTAAAGCACTTTCTCTGGTTTTGTAATAAACATAAATCAGGTCAAGCTGTACTTGATCTGCAAGCTCACCGAAAGGATAACGGGAGTCAATAGCTTCTAAGTATTGTCGTGCCGTATAGTAGTCACCCGAGGTCATAGCAGTTTGCGCCTGCAGATAGAGCGCATCCGGAGAAATGTCAGGTACTTCATCCTTGTTATAATTAGATGAGCAAGCTGCCGAAAACAGCGCGCAGGCAATGACGAGGGGTGCTGCGAACTTAAACATTAAAAAGCTCCAGTCATTTCTAAAAAACTGTTAACTTTGTCCATTGTACATTTTTCTGCCGCCGGTTTTAACTTTCTTTTGCTTTTTGATCCGGTGCACGTGTTAACTCAGCCTGAGGAGGAAAGAAGTAGTGCAAATTTTAACTTTAACTGCCGATGACCGTTGCCATGGAAAAAGATTAGATGCTGCTTTAGCCATCTTAGTGCCGGATCAATCGCGCAGTGCGCTACAAGAGTGTATTGCTAATGGAGCCGTGCAGGTGGCAGGTAAAACCATTACTAAAACCTCCTTTAAGCTCAGTGCCGGACAGGAGATTGTGCTTAATTTGCCGGATCCGGAAAATTTAGAGGCCCTGCCGCAGGACTTGCCGCTTAATGTGGTCTATCAGGATGATGATATCCTCGTTATCAACAAACCGATTGATTTTGTGGTGCATCCGGGATCGGGGGTGAAGGATGGAACGGTGATGAACGCCTTGCTCTATCATTTCCCGCAAACTGCCACGCTAGCTCGTGCCGGTATTGTGCACCGCTTAGATAAAGATACCTCGGGACTGATGGTAGTAGCTTTAAGCGCCAAGGCGCAGCAACGCTTAACTAAGGCCATTGCCAAGCATGAGGTGGTGCGCGAGTATGAGGCTATAGTTGAAGGTTTGCTGACGGCCGGCGGTACGGTGGAAGGTGACATTGCCCGCGATCCCTATAATCGTACGCGTATGGCGGTGGTGCCTGATGGCATGGGACGCGAGGCGGTAACGCACTATCGGGTGATGGAGCGCTATCGGGCACATACCCGTATCCGGCTACGTTTGGAAACGGGACGCACGCATCAGATCAGAGTCCATATGGCAAGTATCGGCCATCCGCTACTTGGTGATCCGCAGTACGGTGGCCGGCGTCCCAAGCATTTGCCTAAAGCCTCTGAGGAATTAGTGCAGGCCTTGCGGGCTTTCAATCATCAAGCGCTGCATGCCGTACACTTAGAGCTCGTGCATCCTATTTCCGGGGAAAATCTAAGTTTTGATGCGCCGCTGCCTGCGGATATGGTGGCGCTGATGGAATTGCTACGCCAAGATGAGGCCTGTCATGCTGGAATGTAAACCTGGTTTAGTACGGATTAACGCTTTTAATGCGCCGGTAGAGGCTTATCAGACAACGCGCCATGGTGGCGAAAGTGAGGGGGCGTATGCATCATTTAATCTTGGTCTGCATACGGGTGATAACGCGGCTGTCGTCGCTAAAAACCGTCAGCGTTTGACACTACTACTTAATACCCCGTGGGTAAAATTCATGCAACAAGTGCATGGGGCTAAGGTGGTAACCTTAACAGACCAGGCTGCGGAGGTAGGGGAATGTGATGCCGTGGTCACGGCGCTTGATGATGTGGCTTTATGCGTCCAAACGGCCGATTGTTTGCCCCTTCTTTTGGCCGATGAAAAAGGTGTGGCCATCGGGGCAGTGCACTGTGGGTGGCGTAGTCTGCAAGCGGGGATCATTGCCCCGGCAATACAGGCGTTAAAGGATTTAGGTGCCGGGGAAATCATTGCCTGGATGGGCCCTGCCATTGGCCCGCAGTCTTTTGAAGTGGGGCCTGAGGTACGGGAGGCCTTTGTCAGCGTCGATGAGCGGGCGAAGCGCTGTTTTATCCCGGGCAAGGGTGATCGCTATCTGGCCGATCTCTACGCCTTGGCGCGTTTGCAACTTATCGCTGCCGGTGTGCGGCTACTTAATGCGATGTGCTATGACACCTTCAAGGAAGATGATCTGTTTTACTCTTATCGCCGCGCGGGCGTCACCGGCCGGATGGGCTCGCTTATTTTAAAGCGTGCTGGGGTTTAACTATATATTTTGTGGCAACTTTAGACCTCATCGTGCAAGGTTGCCACAGCATCCTTGGTGCCTGACAGCTTTATTGTGCCCCCATTTTTTAGCTGTCCACATGCCGGGGCACTATTTTGCCTGCCTTAAAATCCTTTTGAAATTTAAATTAAAAATTTAGATAGCACTTTAAAAAGTGTGCGCCAGCCCCCATTTTCTCAATAGCAATGAAAGAAGTCATAGCAACGAGAACAGATTTCATGTGTGGAGGGGATTGATGCGTTTAGATAAATTTACGGTTAAGTTCCAAGAAGCGCTTGCTGATGCCCAGTCGTTGGCCGTGGGCCATGACAATCAGTTTATCGAGCCGGTGCACATTATGGCCGCACTGCTAGCGCAGGAAGACGGCTCCGTGCGTCCGCTCCTGACGCTAGCTGGTTCTGATCCGCAGGCAGTCAAACTCTTAGTGGATGAGGCAGTGGATAAGCTGCCTAAGGTTAAGGGCGTCGGTGGCGATATACAGCTGTCACCGCAGACGGGTAGAGTACTGAATTTATGCGATAAGCTGTCACAGCAAAACAAGGATGCCTACATTTCCTCAGAGATGTTTGTCATCGCCGCCTTAGAAAGTGATGGTGAGCTCAAGCAGATTTTGCAAAAGTGCAATGTGACGCGTGCAAAGTTACTTGAGGCTTTAAAGACCGTGCGTGCAGGACAAAACGTCAATGACGAAAATGCTGAAAGCACGCGTGGCGCGCTTAAAAAATACACCATCGATTTAACTGAGCGGGCTGAGGCGGGCAAACTTGATCCGGTGATCGGTCGTGATGAAGAAATTCGTCGCACCATGCAGGTCTTGCAGCGTCGTACCAAGAATAATCCGGTACTCATTGGTGAGCCGGGTGTTGGTAAGACCGCCATTGTCGAAGGTTTGGCACAGCGTATTGTCAAAGGCGAAGTCCCGGAGGGCTTACGCAATAAGCGGGTGTTGTCGCTTGACCTCGGTGCCCTAATTGCAGGTGCTAAGTATCGTGGTGAATTTGAAGAACGCTTAAAGAGCGTGCTAAATGAGCTTGCCAAGGAAGAGGGTAAGGTCATCCTCTTTATTGATGAGTTACATACCATGGTCGGTGCCGGCAAGAGTGAAGGCTCGATGGATGCAGGCAATATGTTAAAGCCGGCTCTGGCCCGTGGTGAATTACACTGCGTGGGCGCCACTACCCTTGATGAGTATCGTCAGTACATCGAAAAGGATGCGGCCTTAGAGCGTCGTTTCCAGAAGGTGCTGGTTGATGAGCCGTCGGTGGAAAACACCATCGCAATTTTGCGTGGCTTAAAAGAGCGCTATGAGATTCACCATCACGTGCAGATTACTGATCCGGCCATTGTGGCGGCGGCAACACTGTCTAACCGTTACATTACCGATCGTCAGTTGCCGGATAAGGCCATTGACCTTATCGATGAAGCAGCCGCCTCGATTCGCTTGCAGATTGACTCCAAGCCTGAGCCCTTGGATCGCTTAGATCACAAGCTCATTCAGCTTAAGATGGAGCGGCAGGCAGTGGCTAAAGAGACTGATGATGCCAGTAAGAAGCGTCTTGCTGCTTTAGATGATGAAATCAAGCAAAGTGAGCAGGAATATAGTCGCTTAGAGGAAATTTGGAAGCGCGAGAAGTTAACTTTAGAGGGCACGCAGCACTTTAAGGTGGAGCTGGATAATGCGCGGCATGAGTTCGAGGTGGCCAAGCGCAATGGCGATTTAGGGCGCATGAGCGAATTGCAATATGGCGTTATTCCGGAGTTGCAAAAGAAGATTGAGCAAGCCAGCAAGAACGAAGGCACGCAGACTACCTTGGTTAAAAACAAGGTGACGGAAACGGAAATTGCCGAGGTGGTGTCCAAGGCTACCGGTATTCCGGTGTCCAAGATGCTTGAAGGTGAGCGCGCTAAGCTCATGCATATGGAAGAGCAGTTGCATCAGCGGGTGATTGGCCAGGATGAGGCGGTAAGTGCCATTGCCAATGCCATTCGCCGTAGCCGTGCCGGGCTGTCCGATCCTAATCGGCCGATTGGCTCTTTCATGTTCATGGGACCTACCGGCGTGGGTAAGACTGAGCTGTGCAAGGCGGTAGCTGAGTTCCTCTTTGATACCGAGAAGGCCATGGTCAGAATTGATATGTCTGAGTTCATGGAAAAGTTCGCGGTCTCAAGATTGGTCGGTGCGCCTCCGGGGTATGTTGGCTATGAGCAAGGCGGTTATTTAACTGAGGCGGTAAGACGCCGTCCGTACTCGGTGATTTTGCTCGATGAAATTGAAA
>JAHLFG010000044.1 GCA_018883895.1 Candidatus Anaerobiospirillum merdipullorum | reverse complement strand
GTATTGTTCTTTGTGTGGCCGCTGGTCTACAACGGGCTTATCTTGGTGGGCGAGAACGTGCTGTCCATCGGTGCAGTTGGTGCCGGTATTTACGCCTTCTTAAACCGTCTGCTCATTCCTATCGGTATGCACCATGCGTTAAATGCCGTGTTCTGGTTTGACGTGGCCGGTATTTCCGATCTCACCAAGTTCTGGTCGAGCACCGGTGAATATGGCGTTACCGGTATGTATATGACCGGCTTCTTCCCGGTAATGATGTTCGGTGTGCCGGCGGCAGCCTTTGCCATGTATCGCTGTGCCAAACCCGAGCGTCGTAAGGCTGTGCTCGGCTTATTAGCCTCCGCCGCCTTCTGCTCCTTCTTTACCGGTGTGACCGAGCCCTTAGAGTTCTCGTTCATGTTCTTAGCCCCGGGCCTGTACGTGCTCTATGCGTTTATGACCGGTATTACCGCCATGATTACGGTAATGCTGCCCATTCGCGCAGGTTTCTCCTTCTCAGCAGGCTTCCTCGATCTCTTCTTCTCCTCCCAGATGCCATTGGCGCAAAATCCGTGGTTTGTAATTCCGGTGGGCTTAGTGGTCTTCGTGGTGTTCTTCTTTGTGTTCCGCTATGCGATTTTGCACTTTGATTTGAAGACCCCGGGCCGTGAAGATGAAGATCGCATCCCGCAGAAGGCAGATGATAAGTCCGGCAATAAGGACTATGCGCTCTATGCCCAGAAGATCTTAGTGGCCTTAGGTGGTAAGGATAATATCGTCGCCGTTGATAACTGCATTACCCGCATTAGACTTGATGTGCTCGACTCTTCAATTGTCGATGATGCGGCCATTAAGGCGGCCGGCGCCTCCGGCGTGCTTCGCCCGTCGGCCAAGTCCGTACAGGTGATTGTCGGTACGCAGGTGCAGTTTGTCACCGATGAGTTAAAGAAGTTACTAGAAAAGTAAGCTAGTTTAACCTTAAGCTTTATTAGGCAGGCTGTTCCTTAAAGGGCAGCCTGCTTGCTTTTGCGCGTAAACGAACCGGTGGTTGCACTTGATGCTCATTAGCCCTAGAAAGCACCCTATAGTTGCAAGCTAAATGCCTAGCTTAAACACTATTTTTTCGTCATCGGGATTCATTAATTTTGGATTTTAGATGAGGCCAGAGAGCAAATAGTGCAGGCAATGGGTTGAGGTAACTAAGGACTGCGGTGCACCTGTTTAACAATTGGAAAATTGAAGCTTAATGCACACGCAATCCCATATCCTGCAGGCCACATTTTTATCTTGTTGTATGATGATAAGTCGTGACATTATTGGTTAAATAAGCGCCAAAATTTTGGCGCTTATCGGTGCCATTTGTATCCTGAACAGTCCGGTGGTGCCCTCTACCAATAAATCAGGTACTAATGACTGCAGAATCGATGCATTCGCTCATTGATTCTTATTATAGCTATAAAGCCTTATGTGAAACCGAAGCCACCAAGCGAGAGCAGATTGCAGCTGAGCGTGATGCCTATGTCGCCAAAATCGAAGCGCAACGGCAAATGCTGGAGAATTATTTTGCATACTCCTTTAAAGAACGGCGCGAAAACTTTGATCAATTATTTAAGGCCTTAGATAAAGCCATTGAGAAAGGCGATGATACAGCAATTAACGGCGTACTCACCAGCATGGTGACGCTCTTTAAAGAATCGCCTTTAGCGCAGGCCAAAGAAGTTTTGCGTATGGCCGATGACCCTAATGTTAAGGAAATTGAGTTTTAATCCGGGCTTTAAAATAAGGAGTGTCAGCCCATGTTTTTACCGCAATTAGCACGCGCAGAGCGTGTCGCTTTTATCAACTTAGCTCAACTTTTAATCAAAGCTGACGACAAGATTACGTCGCAAGAAGAGACCTTTATCAATTACTACATCTATGAGGCAAAACTTGAGGCAAGCGATATTGATCCGCAGGCGCAGCTGGATGCACAGTTGGCCAAATTACAGGCATCATCCACTACGGTAAAGAAAATTGTGTTAGTAGAGCTCATGGCTTTGGCGCTTACTGATAATGAGTATGCTGACGAAGAACAGCAATTCATGCAAAAGATTGGTACCGGGTTGGGCTTAGATGATGATGTGATTGCAGCGGCCTTGGAAAAAACTAAGGAATTCCATCAAGCGTATCTTGAGCTCAATGCTTTTGCCCACCAGCCATAAATTAAGGTTTATCTCACCAAGTCTTTTGCCTTAAGTTCAGACTTGACCTCGGTTGACTTTGTTGAGCCGAGGTAATTTTTTATGCCGTAAACTAGCGTCGGGTCAACGTCTAATGACAGCTTTTCTTATCATCCTGCTACGGCATACAATAAAGCAATGCTTACATGCTTAAGCAAAAAGGGGCGTGCAGCACTTACGCCCAAGCTTAAGCCCAAAATACGGCAACTTGCTTTAAGGAAAAATGATGCAGTTATTAAGACGTGTAGCTGACGATGCTCCCTTTGACTATGCCCCGCTACAATTTTTATGGCATAACGTCATTAAACCTAATACGCGCGCGGCTATTAAGGTAACGTCGCAGGCCATTCAAGCTGCCTTTATCGTGCAGGAGGCTCATCCGCGCTGTGAAGTGACAGAAAACTTCGGACGCATTTGTACGGATTCGGCCTGTGAGCTCTTTTTGGCCTTTCCCGATGCTGCCGCCTGTCGCGCTGAGAGCTTTGTGCCGCAGGCTAGTGATCAGCTCTATCTTAACTTTGAGGTCAATGCCGCCGGGTTTATCTACGCCAAATACGGCCGTGAGCGGCAAGGACGCGTGGCGTTGTCGGATAAGCAGCTTGCGCTTTTGGAGATCTCAGCGCAGGTGCAAGAGCAAATGTGGACACTTGAGCTTAGTATCCCGCGCACGCTATTGCAGGAAATTGCCGACTTTGATGTTTTAGCGGACGGATGCAATTTTGCCTACAATCTCTACAAGATTAGTGAGCACCCAAGCTGTGAGCATTATGCTGCGCGCTTTGCGCTCAACTCCCCTACTCCAAACTTTCATCGCCCGCAGGATTTTCAGGCAGTAAAGATAGTCCCTTAAGTTTAGCTACGTTGCGGGTAATAGTTGACGCAGATAAAGGCGACCGTATCGTCACCTACATTGACATAGGTATGCTCTTTGGAGCTGTCAAATTCCAGACCGTCGCCTGCCTGCAACTCAAAGGATTTACCTTGGGTGCGCAACTCTAAGGTGCCGTTTAACACATAGATAAACTCTTCACTATGGGGCGCATGCCCTAAGGTGCAATGGCTTTGTTTGGCATCAAGCTCGCATTTGATGAGCTCAAAATCACGTCCGGGCTTGATATTAAAATAGATGTAAGCCCGATAGTGCTCATGCTCCTCTACCTGTTTGGCCACCTCACTGCCGCGCACAATGGCGCCGGTGACCTCATTTTCTTCTAGCAGGCGCGTATAGGGCACATTAAAGGCATTGGCCAATTTCCAGAGAGTATTGATGGTGGGATTGCTTTTGCCGTTTTCCATATCCGACAGCATCGCTTTGCTAAGCCCGCTCAGCTTAGACACATCGCCAAGGCTCAGTTGGCGCGCCGCGCGCAATTCTTTGAGGTTGATAGCCAGCCTAGCCCCTAAATCCATAAAATCCTCTCTGCGATCATTGTAAGATAAATTGAACGATCGTAAAATATATTAAACGAAGCACTCTGCTACCGCCTTAGTGTGGTTTGGGCGGTAGCCACATTTTACTGCATCAGCATGAAATTAAGGGCATGAAAATGAAAGCTACTTTATCCTCGTCATGGAAGTGCGCCTTTTTGTTGGCTTGGCCACGCACGCTCCCGATTTGCGCGGCATTTTGTAGCATAGGGATCTCTTACGGCTTTTTGATGGATAGCCTGGGTTTTCCCTGGTATTACCCGACATTGATGAGCATGCTGATTTTTGCCGGTGCTATGGAATTTGTCACCATTCAGCTCTTATTTGCCCCGTTTAATCCGCTACATGCTTTGCTCTTGACGCTCATTGTCAACGCACGCCATCTGTTTTATGCCATCACCATGCTCGATAAGTTTAAAGATTGCGGTTTAAAAAAGCTCTATCTTATTTTTGGCATGTGCGATGAAACCTTTGCCATTAACTGTAGCGCAATGTTACCGCCGGAAGTGGATCGCGGGCGCTTTATGACCTGTGTCACCGCCTTAAATCACTGCTATTGGGTGGCAGGAGCTACCGTGGGCGCGGTGGCTGGATCCTTTATTAGCTTTAACAGTGAGGGCATCGAGTTTATGATGACCGCCCTCTTTACTGTCATTGTGCTCGAGCAATGGGATAGCACCACCGAGCATCGCCCTGCGCTCTTGGGCATGTTGATTGGTAGCAGCTGTTTATTAGTGTTGGGGCCTAAGATGTTTGTCGTCGCTTCTTTAGGCGGGATTGTGCTGACCAAGCTACTTCTGCGGCCGCTCTTTGAGCACGATGCCTCTGTACATCAGCATCTGGCCATGACTTCTAAGGAATAGTCTATGGATATGACGGTAACTGAAAGTTTTATCACCATCGCCATCGTGGCCGGTGCCACCTTATTGACCCGTTTACTGCCCTTTTTGCTCTTTCCTCATGCCGAAAAAGCTCCCGGAGTGATTCGCTATTTGGGACGCGTCTTGCCCACGGCCATTACCGCACTCTTGGTGGTCTATTGCCTTAAAGATGCCGTCTTTAGCAATTTGCATGCCCTGCCGCAGCTGTGCGCCATTGCCGTTATTGTCTTGTTACATCGGTTGACCCATTCGATGATGTGCGCCATGTTAGGCGGCACTGGCTTTTATATGTTCTTGGTGCAATATGTCTTAAACACTTAAGGCATATAACGGATTACCCCTTATCAAAGAAGCGCGCTCGTTATTGCATCCTTGCAATTATGAGCGCTTTTTTACCTTAAGAAAAAGCGTGGTAAAGGGGATTTAAACTAACGTAAAGTCTTAAAATTTGAATAAAAATTTCGTGGAAAAGCGACTTCTTATACTATACAATACGCGCCATGATTAAATCGAATCTTGATATCTTTAAAATTGGAGTGGGCCCCTCCTCATCCCATACCCTGGGACCTATGTTAGCTGCGCGGGCCTTTTTATCCCTGTTGGGCGCTAACTTAGATAAAGTCGTGCGCATCAATTGCACGCTTTATGGTTCATTAAGCCTTACCGGGCGCGGACATTTGACTGATAAAGCCATTTTATGGGGCTTGTGGGGCGTTAAGCCTAGCGAGCTTACGCGTCAGTTGCAACAAAGCATTGTCAACAAGTCCTTTGTTGAGCATAAGCTTAAGTTGCAAGGTAGCCATGAAATTCACTTTGATTATCGTGAAGATCTGATCTTCTCCAAGGAATTTCTCCCCGAGCATCAAAATGCGCTCAAACTCGAGGCCTTTGATGGAGACGGTAAGTTAATTGCCACGGAAACCTATTTCTCCGTTGGTGGCGGCTTTATTAAGACTAAGGCGCAAATGGACGCCGGTGGCAATGACGAGGAATTTGATTTTGCCGATCGTTTTAGTATCGACAATACCAAGGTGGCCTTGCGCTTGTGCCAGGATGACAATTTAAACTTGGCGCAATTGTCGCTGCGCTATGAATTGCAATTTCATGATGAAGCCTACATCAATGCCTATTGTGCGGAAATTTGGCAGGTGATGCAGGAGGTCTATCACAATGGTATTCATCCGGTAAATGAATATCTCCCGGGCTCCTTACATTTAAAGCGCCGTGCTCCCGGCTTGGCGGCAGAATTGGTGGCCTCCAACGATCCTTTTGCACTCCTGGATAAGGTATCGCTCTATGCCATAGCCATTGCCGAGGAAAACGCTAGTGGTGCCAAGGTAGTGACCGCTCCGACCAATGGTGCGTGTGCGGTAGTGCCGGCAGTTATCCTGTACTTAAAGGAAATTCACCCCGAGTTTAACGCCACTGTGGTGCGCGATTTCTTGCTGGCGGCGATGTTAATTGGCTCTTTTTACAAGAACAATGCCACCATCTCCGGTGCCGAAGGCGGTTGTCAGGCAGAAATTGGCTCAGCCTCATCGATGGCGGCGGCAGCGATGACCACCATTATGGGCGGCGATGCCTTTAAGGCCTGCGCGGCTGCCGAAATTGCGATGGAGCATCATTTGGGCCTTACTTGCGATCCGGTGGATGGTTTAGTGCAGATCCCGTGCATTGAGCGCAATGCCTTTGGCGCAGTCAAGGCCATTACCGCCGCACGCATCGCGCTGGCGCGGCAAAGTCAACCACGCGTATCACTCGATGAAGTGATTCAAACCATGTACCTTACCGGTAAGGACATCAGCTTTAAGTATAAAGAGACGGCCTTAGGTGGTTTGGCTGAATTAAAGCTCGATCGCTAGCCCTGCTCTTGCCTGCCTCCTTACGGGGCAGGTAGTCCCTTCCCCTCACTTTATCCGCCCAATAACAGCTTTAATGCATTATTATGGTGCAAAAGTGCTGATGAAATGTCATTTTGTGAGGCATTTTGCACTTTTTGCTGTCAATTAAAACAAAATCAAACAAGATCCTTTGCAAAGGAAAAATCTTCGTGTACAGTACAGCCATTGGTTGAAACAATTTTTTAAAGGATTTAATGATGAACCAGATTTTTTGCTCGATTACTTGGTGGCGCCTCGCACATTAGCGGGGTTTTGCTGTTTGAGTAAAAAATCTTCATCAAAAACCCGCTTAAGCGGGTTTTTTAATACCTAGATAAAAAAAGCCCGCGTAGGAAAAATTACGAGGGCTTTACCTTAGGACCTAGCCCTCTACAGGAACAAAGAGAGGAAAATGAAATGTTAGGTCAATTAAATAAACTCTATGCTGGTAAGTCTTTATCTTTAGAAGAAAGTCAAGAGATCTTCGCCTCCATTTTTGCCGGCAAGTTATCGGATATCGAATTAAGTTCCTTAGTCACCGCTTTAAAGATTAAGGGCGAGAGCGAAAGCGAGGTGGCTGGTGCCGCCTTGGCAATGCTCGATAAGGCCAGCCCCTTCAAGCGCCCGGATTCCCTGGTAGGTGAAATCGTCGGCACCGGTGGCGACGGCTTTAACACCATCAATATTTCCACCATCACTGCTATCATGGCCGCATCCTTGGGTTTAACCATCGCCAAGCACGGCAATCGCGCCGTGTCCTCTAAGACCGGAGCCTCGGATTTACTCAAGGCCTTAGGCTATAACATCGAAGCTGACAGTGAAACTTTAAGCCATTGCTTAAGTCAAGAAGGTTTTGCCTTCATGTTCGCGCAGAAATTCCATCAGGCAATGCGCTACGCTGCCCCGGTACGTCAAAGCCTGAAGACTCGCACCATTTTCAATCTCTTAGGACCGCTGACCAATCCAGCCCACCCGGACTACGAGTTAATGGGCGTTTATGATAAGGATTTATTGGTGATGATGGCCCAGACCTTGCGCCTTACCGGCGTCAAGCGCGCCTTATGCGTCAATGGCAGTGGCCTGGATGAAATCGCCAATTTCGGCACCACTTATTACAGCCATCTGCACGATGACGGCCGCGTCACTACCGGCGTACTGACCAAGGAAAGCTTTGGTATTCATCAAGATTATCGCGTTGAAGACTTAATTGGCGGCAGCCCGGAGGAAAATGCCGTGACCGCACGCGCCATTCTCTCTGGCAAGGGTAATGATGCTCAAAACAGCGCCATTGCGGTGAACTTAAGCGCCCTCTTATCGCTGGCCGGCAAGTGCGAGGATTTCAAGAGCGGCTTTGATATGGGCATGGATGCCTTAAAGTCCGGCATCGGTATTCAAAAGCTCGAGCGTTTAGTAAAGGCTTCCAATGAGCACGTGCATGACACGGAGGCTGCCTAGATGTTAGCCCCGGAGCGTTTAAGTAAAGAAGCCCGCGCCCTGCCGGGATTGCGGGTGGATAATATCGACGGCACGGTGCTTGCGACCATTGTCAATGCTAAGGTGGCAAAATTAGCCACCTTTACGCCCGCGCCCGCCCCTGAACATTTAGCGCCGGTGCGCAGCTTAGCGCAAGCTTTGAGCGCTCCGGGACGGCACTTTATCTTAGAGTGCAAGCGCGCTTCGCCTTCCTTAGGTGATATTAATTTAAATTTAGATTTCGTAAATCAGGTTAACTGCTATAACCGCTATGCGTCGGCTATTTCAGTACTGACGGAAGAGCATTTCTTTAAGGGATCGTATGCCTTTTTACAGCAAGTAAAGGCGCATACCCCTTTGCCGGTCATCTTAAAGGACTTTGTCTTAGATGAGCGCGAATTAGTGCATGCTCGCCATATTGGCGCCGATGCAGTGCTCTTGATGACCTCGCTGTTAACTAAGGAAAAATTCTTAGAGCTCTATCATAAAGCTTATGCCCTGGGCCTGCAGGTACTATGTGAAGTCTCCGATGAAGAGGAGGCAAACTTTGCCCGCGAGCACGCGCTTAAGATTGTGGGCATTAACAATCGCAATTTAAAGACCTTGCAGATTGATTTAAGTACGGTTAAGCGTTTACGCCCGCTACTTCATTGCAAGAGTGTGGTGGTCTCGGAGTCTGGCATTAAGAGCCATCAGGATATGGTGCAGATTCCGGCAGAGAACTTTTTAATCGGCTCGGCCGTGTGTGCACCAGGACTTAGCGCTGACTTTGCCGTCAAGACCCTGCTTTTTGGCATGAACAAGCTCTGTGGCCTCACCACCCAAGAAGGGGTGCAAGCTGCCATTGACGCTAAGGTAGCCCTTGCTGGACTTATCTTTACCCCCAAGTCCCCGCGCTGTGTGTCGCTTGATAAGGCCCGCCAATTGATGGCCGTGGATAAAGAAAAACAGCTTACCTTCTGTGGCGTCTTTGTCGATGCACCGCTGGATGAGGTTATAGCCCATGTCGATGCTTTGGGGCTACCTTTTGTGCAATTACATGGCCATGAGAGCCCGGACTATGTCATGGCCTTACAGGCAAAAAGACCGCAGTTAAAGCTGATTAAGGCATTTGCCGTCAGTGATGCCTCGATTAAGGAGCGCGTGGCGCCCTATCTTACGCTACAAGATAAATTAGCGCTGTACTTCTTATTTGACAGTAAAGCCCCGGGCTCGGGTAAGAGCTTTGACTATCAGTTTTTACAGGGTCTACCCCACAATCGCGCTTTGTTATCCGGCGGTTTGGGATTAGACAATCTGCAAGAGGCCCTGGCCCAAGGCTTTTTAGGCCTCGATTTAAATTCCCGTTTAGAGCGTGCGCCAGGAGTTAAAGATCCCTTGTTAATCGCGCAAGCTTTTACAAAGATTAATCAGTATTAGGAGCAACAAAATGCAATTAAATCCGTTTTTTGGTCGTTTTGGTGGCATGTATGTCCCCGAGGTCTTAGTTCCGGCCTTAGAGGAGTTGGAAGCCACCTTTATTGAGGCCAAAGCCGATCCCAAGTTTCAAGCGCAATTAGACGATTTACTGAAAAACTATGCCGGCCGTCCGACTTGCCTGACCTTATGTCGCAATTTAACCGCCGGCACCAAGACTAAGATTTATTTAAAGCGTGAAGATCTCTTACATGGTGGCGCCCACAAGACCAATCAGGTTTTAGGGCAAGCCCTTTTGGCCAAGCACATGGGTAAGACGCGCATTATTGCCGAAACTGGCGCTGGACAGCATGGTGTGGCCACCGCTTTAATTTGTGCGCTGTTAGGCTTTAAGTGCCGCATCTATATGGGCGCTGTTGATGTAGAGCGTCAAAAGCCCAATGTCTTTCGCATGCGTTTATTGGGCGCTGAAGTATGTGCCGTCTCCTCTGGTAGTGGCACTTTAAAGGATGCTTGTAATGAGGCGCTACGCGATTATGCCGCCAACTTCACCAATACCCACTATATGATTGGTACGGCCGCAGGTCCCCATCCTTTCCCGACCATCGTGCGGGAGTTCCAAAAGGTAATTGGTGAAGAGGCGCGGGCACAGGTGCGTGCCATCGAGGGGCGCGATCCGGATGCAGCGATTGCTTGTGTCGGTGGCGGCTCTAATGCCATTGGCTTATTTACCGCCTTCTTAGACAGTGAGGTGCCGTTAATTGGCGTGGAGCCGGGCGGAATGGGCGTTAATACCAATAAGCATGGGGCGACCTTAGGTAAGGGCACCGAGGGCATCTTCTTTGGCGCCCGCTCGCTGAACTTACAAAATGAAGATGGCCAGATTAACGAGTCCTATTCCATTTCCGCCGGTCTTGATTTCCCGTCCGTCGGCCCGCAGCATGCTTATCTGCAGGAAATTGGGCGCGTGAAATATGTCAATGCCACCGATAATGAAGCTTTAGAGGCCTTTGTGCTCTTATCGCAACAAGAAGGCATTATCCCGGCGATGGAATCCTCACATGCCTTAGCGCAGGCCATCAAGATGATGCGGCAAGATCCGGACAAGGAGCAGATCCTCCTGGTCAATCTCTCCGGCCGTGGCGACAAGGATATCTTCAATGTCGATAAGATTCTGCATCAGCGTGGCCTGGTGGATAAAAACGGCAATATTTTAGTAAATGACATCAACCCGCAACACTAAGCACAGACTTTAAGGAGTAACCATCATGACTACTAGATTTGCCACCATGTTCGCTAACTTAAAGGCCAAGCATGAAGGTGCCTTTGTGCCCTTCGTGACGCTGTGCGATCCCAATTTTGACACTTCGGTAAAAATTCTGCATACCTTATGCGCCTCCGGCGCCGATGCCTTAGAGTTAGGTCTGCCCTTTTCTGACCCCTGTGCCGATGGCCCGGTCATTCAGGATGCGGACAAACGCGCGCTCTCGGCAGGCTCTACCACGCAGCGTTGCTTTGACGCTATTGCCAAATTAAGAGCAAGCTATGACGCCGTCCCTATTTCCTTATTGGTCTATGTCAACTTAGTGGTGGCCTTTGGCACCGATCGCTTTTTTGCGCAGGCCGCGGCTGCCGGCGTGGATGCGGTGCTCTTAGCTGACGTGCCAGTCAATATGTTAGATGCCGGCGAAGATTTTCGCGCCGCCGCCTCCCGTCATGGCATTGAGCTGGTGTTAATCGCCCCGTCCAATGCCTCTAAGGCTACCTTAGCGGAAATTGCGGAGAAATCGGAGGGTTATATCTATACCTTATCGCGCTTTGGCATTACCGGCACCGATAAAGTCTTTGGCCGTCCGGTGGATTTAATTGCCCACTTAAAGGAGCTCAAGGCCGCCCCGACCTTATTGGGCTTTGGCATTTCCACCCCTGATCATGTCAAGATTGCCATGCAATGTGGTGCCGATGGTGCGATTTCCGGCTCGGCTATTGTCAAAATCATTGGCGAGAATTTAGACAATGAGGCGGCAATGCTGGAGAACTTACATATCTTCGTGCAAAAGATGAAGGCTGCCACTAAAGAACAGTAACAACCTTCACTTTATGGCGGGCTTATTGCTTGGCCGGGTCGAGCGGAATGGCAGTGTCAGGATGCTCCCCGGACCAGGCAATTTGCGGTAAGGCGCGCAAAGTTGCCATATCTTCGTTACTTAAACTGAAGTTAAACAGCTCGCGATTGGCGCGCATACGGGCGCCATGGGCGCTTTTAACCAGCGGAAGCACCCCCTCTTGCAGGCAAAAACGCAAGCACAATTGCGCGGTGGTCACACCATTTTTCGATGCCAACTCACAAACCTTAGGATGGTTAAGTAAGGCCGCGCGCCCTAAGGCTGCCCAGCCTTCAACCAAGATCCCTTCACGCCGACAGTAGGCACAAGCCTCCGCCTGCAAATAGCCTACATGAAACTCAATTTGATCAATGACCGGCTTTTCTCCGCTTAAAGCGGCAAAGTGATGGGGCAAGAAATTGGCTACGCCAATGGATTTAACCTTACCCTCGCGCTTGAAGTCCTGAAAGGCGTTCCACGTCTCAGCAAGCTTATCCTGCCAATTTGCATCGGCGCTGCTAGCTTTTGGCCAATGAATAAGTAGCAAGTCGACATAGTCAGTTTGCAGATCGGAAAGACTGTGCTCTAGCGAGGCGCGCGCGGCACGCGGGGACAGATCATCCTTCCATACCTTTGAGGTAATAAAGAAGTCCGTGCGCGGTAAGCCACTTGCCTTGATGGCCGTGCCAATAGATTTTTCAGAGTGGTAAAAAGCGGCAGCGTCAAAATGTCGATAACCAACTACAATGGCCTCTTGAATAATGTCACTGCCCTGAGCATCATCAAAAACCTTCCACGTGCCAAAGCCGACGCAGGGAATGGTATTACCATCTAGCAAGGTAAAAACGTCATCCGCACTGTTTAAGCTTGAACTTTGCGCAATAAAATCCATATAAACTCCACTAAAACTTAACTTATAGTTGCATTGTACACAATGATAGCGATTTTAAGTGGAGGTGGCGGCTTTGCCTTTTCCCCCAGATAAGGCTCTGAGGGAAAAGCAAGACTTGGGAGAGAGGTTTTTACTGCTTAAAGGAAAAATACACTGCGGCAATTAAACAGCAGGCGGCAAGCAGATGATTCCATTTAAGCTCGGTATGAAAAGCTAAAATCGAGAAAATGGTGAAAACCGTTAAGGTCACCACTTCCTGAATGACCTTTAATTGCATGATGTCAAAGGGGCCGCCATTGTCCTTAAAGCCTAAGCGATTGGCCGGCACCTGCAGGCAATACTCAAAAAAGGCCAAGCCCCAGCTAAAGGCAATCACGCCAATTAAGGGTAAGGCTGAAAACCAAGAAAATTCCTCGCGCATCTTTAAATGACCATACCAAGCTAAGGTCATAAAGATATTGGACAAAACCAAAAGACCAACGGCGTAAAGACCATGAGCAAACATTTTTCTTTATTCCTCTGTGCAAACGCGCGTATTATAGAATCTTTTCCCAAAAAGTGTGATGCAAAGCACAAAAAATTTTAAGACCAAAGTCTGTTTGATAGTATTTCTTTGTTATTTAAGCTTTTTATAATAAAAACGGTAGCAATTTTTTGCTACCGTCTAGCGCTTTAAGCTTCCGGTACCAGCTGACGTTTGCGGGCAAGCATAAGGACACAGCCACAAGCTGCGACCATGAAAATAAGCCCCACTGCCGGCACATAGTTAAGCGTCAGCCCCTTTTCAATAGGCACGCCGCCTACCAATGCACCAATGGCATTGCCGGCATTAAAGCCCACCTGTCCCATCGCGACACCTAAGAGCTCGCCCCCTTTGGACGTGCGCACCATTAAGACCTGATCAGGAGTGGAAACGCCAAAGAGCACCGCGGCGATAAGTAAAATTGCGCCCACGCACAAGATAAGATAGTGCCCCAGGGTAACTAGCACAATCATCGCCGCAATCCCCACTAAGAAGTAACCGGTCGCGGTATTGACCGGGGTAAATTTATCTGACAGCCAGCCTGAGAGTAAATTGGAAATCATCATGGCAATACCGGCGGCGGCCAGCACCACCGAGACATGAATTAAGGCCAGGCCGCCCAAGTCAGTAAGCAGGGGACTTACATAGGTTTGCACGCAAAACATGCCGGCACTGCCAAAGAAGATCATGCCCAAAACAAGCCAAGGTGCGACGCGCTTTAAAAAGGCAAATTGCTGCCAAAAACCCTTATCCTCCAGTTTACCGGTATCAGGTAGCATGCTGATGGTGGTAAGTAGCACGATAGCTGACCAAATGGTAAGGAGCGCAAAGATAGCCCGCCAGGAAAAATAATTGGCCAACATGGTGCCCAACGGTACTCCAAAGACATTGGACATGGTTTGTCCGGCAATCATAATCGCCATCGCACTATTGCCCTTACCCTTAGTGGCCAAACGCTGTGCGACAATAGCACCCACGCCAAAGAAGCAACCATGCGGCAGACCGGCTAGCAGGCGGCACAAGATAAGCACATTGAAACTTGGGGCAAAGTAGGTGAGGATATTGGCCGCAAAGTGAATCGAAATCACCAAGACCAAGAGGTGCTTTAAACGCATCTTGCGCAAGAAAACCATAAAAAAGGCCCCGACCACCACCCCCAGGGCATAGGCGGAAATAGTATGCCCGGCAGTTGCGGTACTGACCATAAAGTCGGCGGCAATAAAGGGCAACAGCCCCATGACCACAAATTCCGTAATGCCATAGGACAGGGCGCCAAAGGATAGCGCAATCAGACCGCGAATCATCGTTATTTCTCTTCTTCCAAAGTTACTATTTTCCCAAGGCGCGCTTTTTATCATTTTGTGATTTGGTAAGCAAGTTGTTTTTGCGTATTTTGCGCAAGAGCACGCTTAGCAGATTTAGCGCGATCTATAATGAAGAAGCTATTTTAGGAGGGCATATGAGTAATTTTATCTGTCGCTTCCGGCCGCATAATGGCTTGATTGGTGAGGGAATTAAGTTTCAACGCATTCGCCGCGTCACGGGCTATTTAGTTGGCACCTTAGATAGATTTAACGATGCCAAACGCGCTGAAGAGCACGATCGCGTCAAACATATGCATGTATAATCGTGCATCGCCTGCCTGAGATAAAGGCAGGCCTTTGCCTTCTATTTGTGCACCCTGCCCTATTTTGTGCCATAATCACCCCCTTACTTATAGTACGTAACAGCAAGTAACCAGGTTACTTAGCTGGAGGTTTGTTATGCAAAAATTATCTCTGCTGGACATCATCTTGCTCGGCATGACCAACTTTGCCCTTTACGTCGGTGCCGGCAATATCATTTTCCCGCCCATTTTAGGTCTGCAGTCTGGCGATAAAGTTACCCTCACCACCATCGGCTTTTTGCTTACCGGCGTGGGCTTGCCGGTAATTGCAGCCATTGCCTTGGCACGCGTTAAGGGCGATCTCAATGAAATTACCCGTCCAATTGGTCTTAAGGCAGGCTTGGCAGCCTCAGTTATTTGTTATTTATGTATCGGTCCTTTATATGCCATTCCGCGTACGGCCACGGTGTCCTTTGAATTGACGGCCGCCCCCTTCTTGCCTTTTGATAATTTATTGCCGTGGTATTCAGCGCTGTACTTTATTATCGCGCTCTTATTTGCCCTCTATCCTAATAAGATTTTAGATACGGTAGGCAAGATCTTATCGCCCCTGAAGATTGCCGCTCTGCTCGTTTTAGTGCTAGCCGGGGTGTTTTTAATTCCCGGGGAAGGCAGTAGCGCTCAAGGACCATTTGTCGATGGAGCCTTTGCCCAAGGCATTATCAATGGTTATTTGACCTTAGATACCTTAGCCTCGCTGGCCTTTGGCATTGTGATTGTAGAGGCCATTCGCTCGCGTGGCGTATCTGAAGGTAAGGCCACAGTACGCTATGCCACCATCTCTGGCTGTTTGGCCGGCATTGGTTTTATCACCATTTATTTGGGGCTCTTTCATATCGGCTATTCCTCCTATAGCCTTATTCCAGAGGCCAGCAACGGGGCGCAAGTGTTGGGGGCCTATGTGCACTATGCCTTTGGGGCTGCCGGCAGTATTTTCCTTGCCCTGTTAATCGGCATTGCCTGTTTGGTCACCGCCATTGGTCTAATTTGCGCCTGTGCCAGCTATTTTTCCCATATCACTAAGCTAGGCTACCGCACTTACGTCTTTATCTTTGCGCTATTTTCAGGCTTAATTGCCAATTTGGGCCTTACTGAGCTCATTAAAATCTCGGTGCCGATCTTAATTGCCATTTATCCGATGTTCATTGTCTTGGTCTTTGGTAGCTTTGTCATTCCCTTTTTACGTAAGCCAAGTCAGGTGATTGCCCCAACGGCTTTGCTGGCCTTAATCTTTGGCCTTAATGATGCCTTAGAAAGTTTGGCTCTCTCGCCTCTGCCTGCGGCATTAAAACAAGCGCTGCCTTTATATCAAGACAGCCTTTCCTGGCTCTTGCCTTGTGTAATGCTCTTTGTAATCCTTAGCCTCTACGACCATTTACGTAAGGCTCAGGCCTAAGAGAGTTTGGCCCCGGCCAAGGCGCGGGGCTACAGGGCTTGAGCTTTTTAACCGCTATTTCATCTTCCTGTTACTGCGCTTTCTTTTTACAAAAATTTTTTCGTGCAATGGCTTGAGTTATGGCACGCAACCACTAAAATATCAGCGCTTTTTTTAGGAGAAACCTAAATGCGTACTTTAGGCTCAGCCCGTCAAGGGTCGCGCTTGGTATATATTGTTTGCGCCACGCTGATCCCTTTTTCCGGCTCACTGATAAATCCGGTGTTAAGCCTGTTTGCGACCTTGGAGCTTAAACTAGAGCCGCTACAGGTATCGCTCTTATTTATGCTCTTGCCTGTAAGCACGGTAGTGATTGTGCAACTGTGCGGCAAATACTCCGATAAGGGATTGGAGCGCCCGCTCATCATTACGCTCTCATCCTTATGTGGCGTCGCATCATGCTTTCTGTTAAGTCTACGCCCAAGCTTTATAGTGCTTTGCACCTTAGGGATCTTGCTCATGGGTGCTTATGCCGTAAGCTTTCCGCAACTTTTTGCCTCGGCACGCGAGTTTTCTTTAAAGCATCTGCCCAATGCGCTGATGTTTACTACCGTTTTACGCGCGCTGTGCTCGCTAGCCTGGGTAGGCGGTCCGCCGATTGCCTATTTCATGGTCACCTCATTAAGTTTTAATGCGCTCTTTGTGGCCTCGGGGGCTATGTTTGCCTTAAGCGCGCTCATCTCCTTTACTAGTTTGCCGTCTATTGACTTGCCCAAAGGCGCCTCGCGCACAGAAAGCTTAAATTTATTGCACAAACCGCAATTGTTATTGCTGTTTGTGGCCACTGCTGGCATTTTTACCGCCTTCTCTGGCTATATCATTTCCATGCCGCTCTTTGTGGTCAATGAATTGGGGCTGCCGGAAAAGTTGCCCGGAGGCATGTTTGCCTTGGCGGCCTTTTTAGAGATCCCAATTATGTTGGGGGCCGCGCGGATAGCAAGACGGGTTGGCTTGAAGCTGATTATGTTCATCGGTTTTGCCGCCTTGGTGGTCTTTCTTATCTGCATGTGTGTGGTCGCGCATGAGTGGGGGCTTATCTTCTTGCAGATTTTAAGCGCGCTCTTTATCGGCCTGGTGTCAAGTATGGGGATGGTGTTCTTTCAGGAGTTGGAGCCTAAATTACCGGGGCAGGCCACCTCACTTTTTGTCAATGCCGGTACTTTAGGGCAAATCTTAGGCGGCGGGATGTTTGCGCTGGCCGATTTGGGCTCTTATCGCTATATCTATATTGCCGGCATCATCCTAGCCGTGCTCTCCACGCTCGCTTTATGCGCGGTCAAAAACCCGCGACAAATCATGTAAAAGCTTACGCTTCTTGCCCATATCCTGTAGCAAGAAGCGTCATAGGTTAAAAGAGCGCTATGCGCTTACCTTTATTTGGCGGCAGCTTCAGCATTGAGCGCTTGGAGCAGTTTAAGACAATCCTCGGCATTGGTGGCCGCGCGGGCACGTTTGTACAGCTTGATAATGCGCCCCTCTTCGTCTAAGACATAGGTGGTACGCACCGTGCCCATTGAGATTTTGCCGTACATATTCTTTTGTTGCCATACCCCATAGAGCTCTTGCACCTGATGATCTTCATCGCACAAGAGCATGAAGGGTAAGTTGTATTTGGCAATAAACTTTTGATGCGAGGTAGGATTGTCCGTCGAGATGCCAACGATCACCGCATTTAAAGCCTCAAGTTGCTCCTTGAGCGCAGCAAAACCGCAGGCTTGCTTGGTGCAACCGGGGGTATTGTCGCGCGGATAGAAGTACAACACGACCTTACGGCCACGTAAGGAACTTAAAGTTACCGCCTGACCATCCTGATTTTGTAAGGTAAAATCTGGTGCCACGGTATTTTCTGCTAAATAGGCCATGCCTTGCTCTCCACACAAAAATGGTATGAGGCGTAGTTTAGAGCAAAACCCGGCCCCACCGGTCTTTCTTGCAAAAAATGCGCAAGCTAAGTTTTAAAGCGCGTGGCCGCATTGAGGGTGATAATTTCACAAGATCTGACATCAAATAAGGCCGAGAGCTGATGGAGCGCCTGTTGCGCCTCCGCTTTACTCGGAAAATTTTTATACCACACGCGTTTGCTGCCATCAAAGCGATATTCCTGCGCTTTGAGCTCATCTTTAACTTTAAATGGCGAGCCCCAGGCCAGCAGGCGATAGTCACAGCGCAGTGCACTATCAATTAACATATCAAAGGCCTCGGGCTCTAAATGCATCAGCCAAATGAGCGCCAAACAATCACTATAGGCGCGATGGGCTGAATAGAACCAGCCGCGCGCTTGAGTTAAATATTCAAGTTTCTTGCCCGAATTCCCCAGGGCATCCCAATTGATGCCGACATAGGAGCAGGCCCAGGCTAAATTATTCAAAGATGGGAAGCGACGGTCAAAAAATGGCCGGTCAAAGTGCGCATTATGCGCGATGATAAGCGGTCTTCCGGCTAACATTTGCCCGACTAAATCACTATCAAAGCTTTTGCCGGCGACCATGGCATCATTAATGCCTGTTAATTCCTGTACTTTAGGGGGAATAGGTTTGCCCGGATCTTCAAGCTCGTCATAGTACTTTTCAATGCTTAAAATGACGCGACGCTCAAAAGAGTAACTGCAACGCACCATGCCAAGCTCAATGATACTGTCGGCATTGCAATCCGTTCCGGTAGTTTCGGTATCTAAAAATACCGCATATTTAATGGTATCTCCTTCCTGCGGCTCGTGAAGCTTGAGCGGCAACTTATCTAAAATTCCCTCTTGCGTAAAGGGGATGCGCTCGAGCAGGCGGAAATTCTCCGGATGTTTGACGATTTCATCAATGCGCTCTAAGGGGAAACGCTCACGTGACTGCATGCTATTTTCCTTAAAAATTGGGGTTAAGGCAGGGGCAAGCTACCTGCCTTTATAACTTAATATTTGGCCGTGGCGGCAAAATAGGTGGTGACGCCACCTGAGAGATCATAGACCTCGTTAAAACCATGTTGTTGCAAAATGCGACAGGCGTTATAGGCACTAATGCCCACCACACATGTAACCACGATGGCCTTATCCCGCGGCAAAGTGTCAAGCGCGGCGCGCAATTTGTCTAAGGGAATATTGACAAAGCCCTCAATATGACTGGCTGCAAACATTTCAGGCGGGCGTACGTCCAGCAAGAAGGCATCTTTAAATTTAGTCTTAAGCTCATCAAAGCGCGCCATTTTCACTAAACCTGCGCGGATATTTTGGAGCACACAACCTAAATAATTGACGCCGTCACGTGCGGAGCTAAAGGGCGGCGCATAGACTTGCTCATGCATCGCTAGATCATCTATGGTGCCACCTAAATGTAAGTAGGCGCTGATAATCTCAATGCGCTTGACGGCATCAGCTCCCACCGCCTGGGCACCTAAGAGCTTAAAGCTCTGGGGACAATAGATAAGCTTTAAATGACACCGACTGGCCTGCGGATAGTAGGCGGCATGTTGCATCGGATGTAACCAAATGGCTGCATGCTCTTGTCCTAAGGCCTCAAGGCGCGCCTCAGAAAAGCCCACACTAGCAGCCTCAATATCAAAGACTTTAACCGCACTTGCCCCCATTGCACCTTGATAAGAGCCCAGAGCTAAATCTTGTTTAAAAAAGCGCTTGGCAATATCGCCACACAAGATGCGCGCTTGTTTGTTGGCAGGTCCTGCCAAAGCTACCGTGGTACGGCCGCCTAAGAGCGGCTCGGAGAGCTCTACCGCATCACCTAGGGCATAGATATGCTCATCACTAGTGCGCATCATCTCATCGGTGACAATAAAGCCACGGGCATTGAGCGTCAGACCACAGCTTTGCGCTAGAGTACTATTAGGTCTGCCTCCAATGGCCAGCACCACCCCGTCAAAGAGTTCACTGCCCCCTCCAAATTGCGCCTCAAGCTTATCGTCTGCACTTGCGCTTAAGCCATCTAACTTAGTGCCAAGATGTAACTTAATGCCTTGTGCTACTAATTTTGCATGGACAAATTGTGCCATTTCAAAGTCAAGGGGCGGCAAGACTTGCGCCATACCCTCCACTAAGGTGACCTCAGCTCCGGCTGCCACCAAGTTTTCGGCACATTCAAGGCCAATAAAGCCCCCGCCTACCACCAAGACTTTTTTGCCAGGATGGGCCAAATCTGCTTTTACTTTATCGGCATCGGGCACGGTACGTAGGGTGTAGACATGGCAGAGATCACGTGCAAAAGGCGGCACTACCGGCAAACTGCCAGGAGATAAGATCAGGACATCATAATTAAGCGCTCTTTGTCCTGAATTATCTTGCACCGTCACCTGTTGTAACTTGCGGTCAATGGCAAGCGCTGTAGTATTGACTAAAACCTCAAGCTTGAAGTTTTGCGTTAAAGCATCCTTGGTGGTGACAAATAAGCTCTCCCGGGCAGGAATGGCCTCGGACAGATAATAGGGCAAACCACAATTGGCAAAGGACACGTAAGAGCCCTGTTCAACGATGGTAATCGTGCAATCTTCGTTAAGACGCCGCAAACGTGCGGCGCAGGCCGCACCACCGGCCACGCCACCTATAATGACAATGTGCATACAACCTCCGCGCTACTTATTTATAAATAAGTCACCACGTCCTCAAAGGCCAAACGGGACTTGGGGCGGAACTTTAATTGATTGCTATCATCTTCCTTACGATGGCCCAAGAAGACAATTAACTCACAAGACAGCCCCTGCTGCGGTAAATTAAAGGCTGCATTGACCTTGGCACTTTCAAAGCCTTCCACCGGGGTGGAATCGACGCCCAAACTCCAGGCTGCATAAAGCATGGAGGTCATCGCGATATAACATTGCTTGGCATTCCAAGTTAAGGCATCGTGTAAGTGCAGATCGCGAAAATGGCAACGTCCGGCACGCTGAGCATCCTTGGCGGCCAGATCCGGGAAACGCCCGTCGGCTTCCTCTTTATTTAAGACCTGCTCCACATCGCTATTAGGATTAGTGATGGGGGCACAAATTAGCACTACCGTCGGCACATCGGCAAAACGTAATTTATTGGTCTGCATGATGCCAGGCTCTAATTTGGCCTTGTCTTCAGGACGCTCAATGACGATAAAACGCCACGGTTGCAGATTGACCGCGCTGGGGCTTAAACGCCCGGCCTCTAAAATTTTAGTCAAAGCTTCACGGGAAACTTTTTTGGCGGGATCATAGTGCTTGCAGGTATAGCGCTCTTGCAGTAGTTGCAGAAAATCCATGTTTTTTCTCCTTATTGCGCGGCCATAGACAAAAGATAGGTAGCCCTCTTGGCTTAAAGTTAAGTTTAAGTAGCCTGAGGCCATACTTTAATGATTGTAGCCTGTTTTCTTTCCAAAGGGCGGCAAAATCTCACGCTAAGTTTACGCTGGGGCTTAAGCTGTATCTTATTTGCGTGTTACAATCGCGAAAAAAACATCTAGCGAGGCTTAAAATGCGCATTAGCTCTTCCATGCTTGATCTTATAGGTCATACCCCCTTAGTTGAACTTCATAGTTTTGCCCAACGTTTTGCCTTAAAGGGGCGCCTGATTGCCAAGGTGGAAAGCTTAAACCCCGGCGGCTCAATTAAAGATAGAACCGCGCTGTCGATGATTAAAGACGGCTTTTTGATGAATCTTATCAATGCCGATACCTTAATTATTGAACCGACCTCCGGCAATACCGGCATTGGCCTGGCTTTGGCCTGCGCGCACTATAAGTTAAAGTTAATTTTAACTTTGCCGGACAATATGTCCGTTGAACGTCGCGCCATCTTACAGGCCTTTGGCGCCCAATTAGTCTTAACTCCAGCTGCTGAAGGTATGGCCGGTGCCATTGCCAAGGCCCGCGAGATTGCCAAACAAAATGAAAATTCCTTTATCCCGGGGCAATTTGACAATGAGGCCAATCCGCGTATTCACGCCATTTGCACGGGCCCGGAGATTTGGGACGATACTGACGGTAAGGTCGCGGCGGTGGTAGCCGGTGTGGGTACCGGCGGCACAATTACGGGCATTGGCCGCTTTTTAAAGGGGCGCAATAAGCATATTAAGATGATTGCCGTGGAGCCGGCCACTTCTGCCGTCTTGTCTGGCGGTAAGGCTGGGCCTCATCAATTGCAAGGGATTGGCGCGGGCTTTGTCCCCCGCGTGTATGATGCTAGCGTAGTCGATGAAATTATCCCGGTTGACAATCAAGCGGCCTTGGATATCGGCGCTTTGGCCTGCAAGAGTGAAGGACTCTTTTGCGGCATTTCTGCCGGTGCGGCTTTAAAGGCTGGCATCGAGGTGGCTTCACGCGATGAATTTGCCGGCAAAATCGTGGTGGTGATTATCCCCGATAGCGGTGATCGCTATCTGTCAACGCCGATGTTTGCCCAGGCATAGGGCAAATTCCTCTTTTTGTACTTTAACGCACTATTATAGTGCGTTTTTCTTCCTGCCCTTGACAGACTTGCTACAATCAAGCTCTCTGACCTTGGGCAGTAAATTTTTATTAAGGAAAAAAATGTCTCAATCTAAGCGTATAGATATTTGCACGCAGAACACCATCTCTGCTGTCTCCAAGCAAAAACGCCTACGTAGCATTATTTTTTATGCCACAGGCATCATTCTCGGTATTGTCTGCGGCTTAGTGCAGCAACCCTTTATTCAAGAGCTGATGGACTTTATTGCCACGGTCTTTACCCGTTTGTTTAGCTTTATCGCCGTGCCGATTATTGCACTCTCGCTTATCAATACCTTAGCCAAATTAGGCCGGGGTAAGGAAAGTGGACTTATCTTTCGTCGCACCATTTTTTATACCCTGCTGACTACCATTGTAGCTGCGGTGGTGGCGGCTGTGCTCTTTAAGATTTTAGCCCCGGCCAACTTGCCAGCTGAAGTGGTCGGCGCGGCAGATCCTAATGCAGTGCAAAAGGCCTCTTATTTTGACCATATCATCAACGTCATCCCCAATAATCTGTTGCAGCCTTTTGTCTCGGGCAATGTCTTATCGGTCTTGTTAATTTCAGCCGCGGTGGGCCTGGCCTTGGCCCTGTTAGAGCCCTCGGCTAAAAAAGAGGCCGTGGAGAACTTATTTGGCGGTCTGCAGGATATTTTATTCAAGCTCATTCGCTGGTTAATTGCCATTTTACCTATCGGTATTATGGGCTTTATTGCCAAACTCATTCATGAGCTGGAAGGCGGCTTAATTTTAGGCGGCCTTGCAACCTATTTTGCGGTGGTGATTGGCTCCAATCTCCTGCAGATGTTTGTCATCTTACCGCTGTTACAATTACTGCGCGGCTTAAATCCGCTGCGCGTCGCCCGCGGCATGATGCCGGCCATCGCGGTGGCCTTTTTCTCTAAGTCCTCGGCCGGTACCCTGCCGGTGACCATGGCCTCAGCTGAGGATAATTTAGGCGTCAACCCGAAGGTCTCGCGCTTTGTGCTACCCATTTGCACCACCATCAATATGAATGGTTGCGCGGCCTTTATCTTAATTACCTCGCTGTACTTGATGCAAAACGCAGGCTATGAGATCACTACCATGACTATCGTGTCATGGATCTTTATTGCCACCATCGCCGCCATCGGTAATGCCGGCGTGCCGATGGGATGCTATTTCCTGACCATCAGCCTGCTCTCGTCTATGCAGGTACCGGTGCTCTTAATGGGCGTCATTTTACCGGTCTATACCGTGATTGATATGTTGGAGACCGGTGTGAATGTGTGGTCTGATGCAACGGTTGCTAATGTGGTCGATCGTGATTTAAAAGGCAAGCTTGACGAAAGTTCTGACGACAAGCTCGCGCCCCATAGCGTCGCTTAATCTAAGCTAGGTGGCAGACTCCGGCCTGCCACTGTAGCCCCTACTTCTTGATCTCTTACCTAAACTTTACCCTATCTTTTGGCAAAACTTCTTGCGCCATCAAGTGCTTGGCCTTAAAATGGCCCATCTTTTAATTTTCCCCTTAATTGTTATACAGCCGGAGGTCGTATGTCGCATAAACGTCGGATGCCTATTGGCGAAATTATTGAGCGCAATGTGCTCTTTATGCTGGCAGTATGCTTAGGTGGTTTGGGTATTGCCGTGGTTACGGCCGCTAATATTGGTACCACCCCAATTTCAAGCTCTAACTATGTAATCTCCTTGCACACTCCGCTGACCTTAGGTATTACGACCTTTATCTTCAACGGCATCTTAACTCTGCTCCAAATTGCCATTTTAGGCAAACAATATTTCAAAGAGCATAAGCTAGTCATGCTCTTACAATTCCCGGTAACCTTAGTCTTTGCCTCGATGATTGACCTTGGCATGTATGCCATCCACTTCTTTGTCCCGGCCCATCCTTCTTATCCGATAAGTTTGCTGCTCCTTGCGCTAGGCTCCTTTATTTTGGCCTTTGGTATTTCGTTGCAGGTATGTGCCAATGTGGCCATGGTACCGGGCGAGGCCTTTGTTAAAGCACTGTCAATGCGGCTTAAGTGTGAATTTGGCTGGGTGAAAACCGGCTTTGACTTAAGCTTAGTGCTCTGTGCGGTGCTTTTATCCCTGGTGCTGACTAATTTCAGCACCGTCGAAGGTGTCCGTGAGGGCACGGTCATCGGCGCAGTTTCCATCGGCCCGATGGTACGCCTGCTCTTGCCGCGCCTGCAACCGCGCGCCGAGCGCTTCTTTACGCGACGCAATCCGCAAACATCTAGCGTGGACAACGGAGAGGGAAGCCACTATCCGGTAATTTCCTTAACGCGCCAATATGGTTGCGGTGGCCGCGCCTTGGGGCAGAAACTTGCTGAAAAGTTAAAGTATGAGTATTTGGATACCAAGCTCATTGCCTTGATTGCCAAGGAGGCCAAGCTTGATGAAAGTGCGGTGGCGGCACAAGAAGGTCGCCTGGATAATGCCTTACTATTCCAAATGGTCTTGCAGGACTTTAGCGTACCGTTAGATAAGTCACTCTCGCGCCCCGATGCGCTCTTTGTTGCCTCCGCGCGGGCAATTCGCAAAGCAGCCGCGCAAGGACCGTGTGTGATTGTAGGCCGTGGTGCCGATCGCATTTTAAGCGACGATCCTTTATTACTGCGCGTCTATCTGTACGCCGACGAGGAATATAAACTTGCTTATTGTAAAGAGCATTATCATGAAGACGCTTCCGTAGCCCGTGAGCAGATGCGCCGCTTTGATAAGAGCCGTGCTGAATACTATCGCCAATACTTCGGGCGCAATTTGGACGATCCACGCAATTACGATCTGTGCCTGAATGTCGGCGTCTTAGGCCCTGAGGCTTGCTGTCGTTTAATCATCGATACCTTTAAGCAAAAACAAGCCTTGGTGACGGCGGCATGATCTGGTGGTTAAATCCGCTTACCTTACGCAAACGCCCTGCCTTGCCCTCTAAGGTGGTGGCTTTGCGCCATCAATTGCGCGCTGCTCGTTTGGGCTATTTATTGCCCGCAGCGCTGATTGCCCAATGGGCCGCTTTAATCCCCTATTTGCAACGTCACTTGTCGCTCAATCATGCGCAAGTAGGTACCTTAGTTTTTTATTTTGGCATGGGATCGCTTGTGGGCATGGCCCTGGCAAGTCCCCTCACTAAGGCCTGGGGCTCACGCATAACCTGCAGTGTGGCCGCCTTGGGCGCGATGATCTTTATCCTAGCCTTAGCCCTACTGCCCCCTTTTTACTTTGCCTGTGCCTTTGCCGCCTGTTTTGCGCTCTTAGCCGGCCTCTTGGAGGTGGGCATTAATATCTACGGAGTAAGTCTTGAGCGGCGCTATAACTTAAGCCTCATTACGCCCTTACATGCTTATTATTCGGCAGGTGAGCTCTTAGGGGCCGGCTCTTGCCTGATTTTTTTAAATCTCGGGCTGTCGATTTTAAGCGGCATCGCCTGTTTCGTGGCACTCCTTGCGCTCTGCGCCTTACGCTATTTTCCGTGCATCAGCCCCGGGAGCTTTAAGGCAAGCGGCGAGAAGGCCTATATGTGGCCCAATGCGACCGTGGCCTGCTTATGCACCATTGTCTTTTTTACCTATATGACAGGCGGCGCGATGGTAGATTGGTCGGGAGTATTTTTGGCCTCCAGCGGTGCGCTTGACTTACAGCAAGCAGTTATTGGCTATGCGCTCGTCAGTCTTACCATGCTTATCATGCGCATGGCCGGAAATTACTTGCTACGCAACTTCGGGGCTTTGCGCGTGGTGCTTATCAGTGCGCTCGTCCTTTTTAGCGGACTTTATTTGGTAAGTATGAAGCTGCCCTTATGGTGCCTACTATTTGCCTTTGTCCTCATTGGTGGCGGCATGGCCAACATTACCCCACTGTCCTATCGCGCCGCAGCGCGGCAAGCTGACATGCCACTCTTACCTACGGTAGCAGCCATGTCCATTGCAGGTTACGGCGGACTGTTATGCGGCCCGGCACTATTGGGAGCGGTGGCCTATTACTTATCTTTAAATGCCGTTTTTGCCCTGCTCGCACTCAGCGCTTTGATTAGTTTTTTGTGTATGCTCGCCATCAGGCGACATTATCGCTAACTAAAAATGAGGATGAGAGTCTCATTGACCCTCGGCGGTAGTTTTACGCTAAGGTCCTTTTTACTTAGCTGTGATCAAGGCCCCCTGTAGCTTGCGCCCGAGGGCGTGCCATGGAGTAGGCCTGCAGGCAAAATTAAGCGTAAGTGCAGCGTCGACATCACTTAGGCGACAGCTTAAAAAACTCCCCCTTGAGCCTTAAGGCTTGAGCGTGCTGACGTAAATTTACTGTCATACTAGATTACTCTCTAGGCATGGGCTAACTTTAGGTGCCGTAAAGATTAAGGGCTAACATCTTTCTCATCTACAAAGTGTGCCTCAGCTCCAAAACTGCGCACCCAAGCGCGCAACTCAGGCTCTGCGCAGGTAGTAAGCGTTAGTAGCACACTACCATCTTTTTGCACGGTCAAATGCTGCTTACGCGACCAGATACGCTCGGCTACATAGGTGGCGCTACTGCCGGCTTTAAACTTAATGGTAAAGGTGCGCGGCTCATGCCAAGGTAGCCCAAAGCTGTGCTCATCACTATCTTCAAGCACACATTGTAATTTAATGGCGGTGGGCTCTATTTTTACCATGCGTTGCAAGGGGTAAAAAGACTTAAAGCGCAGGGCACCGTTGGCATCGACATCGGCCCCTAAGGCATAGATGGTACCTGACATGCAGATCAAGCGCTTTATGGCAAACAGATGCTCCTTAACCTGACTTTTACCGGCAGCGCGATAGCTGATGCGCAATACTTCCCCCGTGGCGGCGGCGTGTTGCAATTGATTTAAATGGGCAAAATGTGGGGTATAGTCGATATAACCCTTAGGAAAAAAGGTTATTACGCGCTCATTGCTTTTAGTTGCCAGCGGATCTTCTGCTAAGGTTAAGGTACAGTGCAAAAGCTCACGCTCTAATTCTTGGCGCATTTGCTCGGGTAAATAAGGCGCGGCTAAATCGCGACAGATGACCAAACTGCGCCACAGCCTCCCGGGATGTAACCATTTGTCATAACTGCGCCGTGGCCTAAGACGAAACCAACGACTGCGCCCTTCCTTACCACTTTCTAAATTCTCTCCCATTTCCCGGGCAACGCTATCCATGAGGCGTAATACCGTCTGCGCCGAACACTCTAATTGCTCACACAGCGTGGCAATATAGTGCCGCCGGTCGGAGGAGAGCAAAATTCTAAACAACCGTAGTGCCTTGTCCGCCGAGTTGCTATCGCTATGGTGACGTGACATGTTTTACCTCTAAACCTATTCTTTTCCGATATATTAATTATTTTAGATCTTATTTCTATCCTATGGAAATTATATTGTTACTCTAGAAAAAACAGATTTTCTACCCTTTTTGGGTAGATCTTTGTGGCCGCTTTTCGCGCTTAACTTTGGTCTAATAGGTTCAGAGATCAGGAGCGTCAGGCGCAAGCGATTATGAATATTGAGGAGTGCTTATGAAAGATTTGGCCACGACAGCTAAACAAGACTTAAAAAAATTTTGGTGTTACACCGTCAGTGCTGCCCGCCGGGCTGAACTTAAGATGGCCGCCAATGACTGTTTTAGTAAATAACTGGAGCTGTTATGTACCACAATGAATATATTGATGCTTCTTCCTTAAGCAAGGAAGAAGTCAAAGCCCTCACTGAGCACAATGCTTTAGCCATTTGCTCAGAGCTATCGGCCAAAGTCGGGGCTTTGGCTGATGAGGCTTGTGTCGAGGATATTGTCGCCGGCTTCACCTCAAAGCCGGTTACGATTTACAGTCAGCAAAGTCAAGAACGTTTGGTCCTGTATATCGATGTCTATGCGGCCATTCGTGACTTTACGATTGAGGAAAAAAGACAATGTTCACGCTTTAACCGCAGCCCCGACGCCGCGCGGGAATTGCAAAGAATGTTGGCCGATACCGCCGCCATTTTAGCTATCGCCGCACAAAGCGGGATGGCTGAGCTCATTATCGATAAAGATAGCAATTGCAATTTTTGCGACGATATTTGCCTTGCGGGAATGACTAAACCGTGTGGAGTCTTGTTAGTGTGTTTGACTTTACTACCGGCCAAACGTGGGCCTGCCTTGGTAAAGCGCGAAATGACACGCGCACATAAGGTGGATATCCCGGATTTTTTTCGGCGTGTCATCACCAACCGGCCGCAGGATCACATAAAGTTAGAAAAACCCGTGAGTATATTTAGCTAATTTAGGCGTGAAGATCACCGTCGCGTCTTAAAAAATTTAGGTGATAAGGCCTAAGGCACCGTATCACCAACTTACGGTTAAGGTGACTTAACTGTAAGCTACAACGGTGCCTTTATAGTGCCAAAGATCTCATGCCAGCGCGTTAAGGATTTCTGGCCCCAGCTAAAACCGGCCACCTGGTTGGCAGAAATAAGAAGTAAAGTTTTAAACCATAACTACCAACTCCATCGTGATGGTTTTGCAAAGCAACAAGGGGCAAATGGCACGTAATTTGGTATTAGCTTCTTTAAGTGCTACGTTGACAGCTAAGGTTACTTGGTCTGATGCCAGATCCTTTGTACTACGTCACGAAAAATTTTTAAGAAAATGCTAATTAAGTTACGTAAGCAAGACCGCAGGCACACGGCTATCGTTAAGACTTTATAAATAATTAAAGAGCGTAATTGAGATCAACATGCGATAATGTTGAGAGGAAAGAGCATATGAAAAAGAGTACTGCAAACATGCGGGCAATCATAAACTGCGACAAAACGTTTAACCGTTTTAACAATAGATAGCCAGAAGTCTCCACCTTCTGTAAGGTGGAGATGAATGGCTTACATGACCGTTGCTCATTATATTCTTTGGTGTACAATACAACTCATGCGCATTGACAGTACAATAAGGAAGAAAC
>JAHLFG010000043.1 GCA_018883895.1 Candidatus Anaerobiospirillum merdipullorum | reverse complement strand
TATAGCAAAAACAGCTAAAATTTACAAGTAATTAACTGAAATAAAAAGGAAATATTTTGCGAAACATTCTGTTTTGCAAATTTTACCGTTTCTGGAACATAAAATCGGGGGTGACCTTTTTAGTCACCCCCTTTGCATTGCAGTTCTTTTTAAGCTTTAAGCTTTTGCCTTAGGCAAGCAGAATTTCAGTGTGCTCTAAAGTGGCAAGCTCTGCTTGCGCCTGCTCATCTAAATTCTTATCGCTAATAATCACATCAAAAAGCTCTAGCGGGCAGACTTTGTAGAGGCTTGACAGCCCATACTTACTACTATCGGCCACTAAGACGAGTCGGGTTTTGAGCGTGGCAAGGGCTTGTTTGACCTGAGCTTTTTCATAGGTGGGGGCCGTGACCCCGGTATCTTTGCAAAAGGAATTGCAGGCCATAAAGACGATATGGGGACAAAAGGAGGTGAGCATTTGAATGCAGCTTTGGCCGATGCAGGATTGACTTTTATTGTCGGTGGGGCCGCCGGTAATGATCACATTTGAGCGTCCCATATTGGTCAAAAAGAGGCCAATATGCAGATCGGGAGTAATGACCGTCAAATTGTCCGCCTGCAGATTCTTGGCAATCTCTAAGGTGGTGGTGCCGGCATCGAGCACTAAGGAATTGCCTTTTTTAACTAAGGAGGCAGCTAACATGCCAATACGGCTTTTTTCGGCATGATGTTGGCCACTTTTTTGTGAGGTGGTAGGTTGTTGTTGCACAAAGCGATTTAAGGAGACGCCGCCATGGACGCGATAGACCAGTCCATCACGATCCAAGGTAATGAGATCGCGCCTGATGGTGGCATCCGAGACCCCGGTGATGCGGGCCAATTCTTCGGCGGTGACCAGATTATGTAACTTTAAATAATCAAGAATCTGCTTGTGACGATGATCTTTCATAATAAGTACGGCACTACGCTAGGATTTATTGTTATTGTTTTTTTATGTGCTAACCACCTTAAGGTGGCGTGATATGCCGCACGGTTATATTGCTCTCATGCAACCTACGGTGCAACATAGCTAAAAATAGCGCTAAGCTCACGCTAAAGTAGAAGATTAACTTTACGTTTGCTCTGTTAAGTTTGCCTCTTATCTACCGTACGTGCCAGCTATAAAGCAAATAAATTTGCATAAATGTTAACTAAGTCAGATTAAAGCGCTCGCTTGCGGTCGGTAAGTGTACTCAATGAAGCGTGGTGCCCGCCGCTTTGAGCGCACGTTTACTAGTTTAAGGTAGCACTTTCCTCCCGCTGTTTACGGATAAATAACAAGGCCGCGCCAATGAGGGCTGGATTTATCTGTACCTTAGCAACATGAATAAAAGGCTCCTTAATTAAAAAGGGACTGTAGCGTTTAACGGCCTCTTCTAGCATTAAAAGATCTTGCGGGACTAAGTAAGGCGCTAAATCGCCGCCTAAGATAATATCGCGCTCTAAAATTTGATAGGTCGGGTATAGCCCTTGGGCTAAATGATTGAGATAGTTAAGCCAGCGTTGATGACACTCATGCTCGTGCGCACTTTCCCGTAGGAGGGTAAAGAAGTCCCGGAGCTTTTCGTGGCGCGATAAGAGTGCACTTAAAGAGCAATAGGTCTCTAGGCAATCGGTGCGCCCACAATAACATTGCCGTCCTTCCTGACCTGCCGGCAAATGCTCTAAGGCTCCGGCATAGCCTTGCTTACCATGTTCGAGCGCATGCTGATGAATTAAGGCTCCTCCCAAGTGTTCGGAGATGGACACATAAATGGCATCCTGAAGCGTAGCATCATGCCACAGCTCAGAGCTTGCCGCGGCCTCCACGTCATGGCACAGGAGCACCTTATAGCCAAATTCGCGGGCAAAGTCGCTGGCCTGCAATTTTTTAAGCGGCAAAATGCGTGAGTAGATCATGCTACTGCCTTGATTATCAACCACCGCCTGTACGCTAATACCAATGCCCAAAATCTGCTTAGCGCTAAAGCCTGAGGCTGCAATATAGTCTTTGACGATGGTGCAAAAATTGGCCAAATACGAACTGTTGCCGGTGCAAGGTAGCGGGTATTCGCTGACGGCTGAGGCTTTTCCTTGCAGATTTACCACCGCGCAGCGTACCTGATCAAATTTAATCTCCACGCCAAAGGCCACTTGCGCATCTGGCACTAAGGTATAACCCACCGCCGGCCGGCCGCCTTTAGATTCCACGGTATCGGCACGTTTAATAAGCCCCGCTTGCTCGAGTGCGGCAATATTGGCCGTCACGGTCGGCATGCTCAAATTAAGCAAAGCGGCAATCTGCGGCTTGGAAAGGACGGCATGACGGTAAAACAGTGTATGAATTTTCTGAAAATTCATTTGTTTAATTAATTTGCTATCGGTATTCATAACTTAGCGTGCCCTAAGTAAGGCTTTGGATAAAGGTCTTTAATAAAGCATTTTTACAAAAGTTTAACACTGTGGGGCGCCTTTGGCAGTAAAGCGGCGTGGTGCTGCCCCAAAAAAGTGTGATCGCTCTTTCAAAATTTAAACTAAATGACTTTAATAAAGCTACTTCCATAAAATGATATTGCAAAAGTTTAAAAAGAATGTAGACTGCAGACATGACTTTAATAAAACGATTTTATTAAAGTGGATTGATGAATGTAGTTGCCCCCTAGGGGAAAAAGCCTGTTTAAGCTTTAAGGAGTTGTTATGAAAGGAATTGAGAAGTTCAGCCTGCAGGGCAAGGTAGCCTTTGTGACCGGTGGTGCCCGTGGTATTGGTAAGGCCGTAGCGACCGGTTTTGCTGAGGCCGGTGCCCATATTGTGATTGCCGATCTCGATCTGGCCGAAGGCGAGAAGACCGCCGCCCAAATCGCTGCCGCCAATGGGGTACAGGCGGTCGCGGTCAAGTGTGATGTCACTGATCCACACAGTGTCAACGCTTTAATTGACACCATTGAGGAAAAATTTGGCAAGCTAGATATCGCCTTTTGCAATGCCGGTATTTGCATCAATGCCCCGGCCTCAGAGATGACCTATGAGCAGTGGACCAAGGTCATTAATATCAACTTAACCGGCGTGTTCTTAACGGCGCAGGCGGCGGGCAATTACATGATTAAAAAGGGCATTAAGGGCTCGATTATCAATACGGCCTCGATGTCAGGTCACATTGTCAATGTGCCGCAACCGCAGTGTGCTTATAACGCCTCCAAGGCCGGTGTCATTATGTTAACCAAGTCCTTGGCCGTGGAATGGGCCACCACCGGCGTGCGCGTCAATTCCATCAGCCCGGGCTATATCGGCACTGAACTCGTTAAGGCCAATCCGACCTTAATTCCGCTCATTAATACCTGGAATGAAATGGCGCCGTTACACCGTTTAGGTGAGCCGGAAGAATTACAGACCGTGACCTTATTCTTAGCCTCAGATGCCAGCAGCTTTACCACCGGCTCTGACGTGGTGGTCGACGGAGCCTTTACCTGCTTTTAAGCAATAGTTGAGTTAAGCCTTCAATCATATCTTGGGAGGGGCGTGGGCCCCTCCACCCCTTGAGGAGTACTTGCGATGGAAAACAAATGGCTCAAACGTGTGGGCTACGGCAGTGGTGACTTTGCCTGTAATCTGGTCTTCGGCACGATGGCCTCCTATTTGATGATTTTCTACACCGACGTTTTTGGCATTGGCGCGGCCGTGGTGGGGGCCATGCTCTTGTATACCCGTATTTTAGATGCCATCACCGATACCATTATGGGCTTAATTGTGGACCGTACTCATACCCGCTGGGGACAAGGACGGCCTTACTTTGTCATTGGAGCGCCGTTCTTTGCCATCTTCACCGCGATGACTTTCTTTGTCCCGGATTTAGGTGAGACCGGCAAAATCATTTATGCCTATGTGACTTACATTTTATTGTGCTGCGCCTATACGGTGGTGAATATTCCGCTTAATACCATCGTGCCGCGCCTTACTTCCAATATCGATGAGCGCAATAAGTTAGTCGCCTCGCGCATGATCTTTGCGCTCTTAGGCACGGCGGTGGTGATGACCATTACCTCGCCCTTGGTGGATTTCTTTGGCGGTGGCGATCAGCGCCGGGGCTTTTTCATCACCATGACCCTGTACGGTATTTTGGCGATGTTCATCTTCTTCTTTACCTTCTCCCAGACCAAGGAAGTGGTGCCGCCGTCCGTCAAGATGGAGGAGAAGAGCAATATTCGTGAGGACTTTAAAGCCATTACCTCACAGGCATGGGTGATTGTGGCCTTAAACTTCCTTTACTTTGGCCTCTTTGTGATGCGCAATAGCTCGGCTTTGTATTACTTTACCTATAACTTAGGCCGCGCCGATTGGTTGACCTTTGTCGGCTTCTTTGGCGTGCTGTCGGGTCTGCCCATCTTATTGATCTTACCGAAGCTGCAGCAAAAGTTTAAGCAACGCACCTTGATGATTGCCTTTGCACTGACCTATATCGTAGGCGATCTCATCTGCTGGGGCTTTTCTTCGAGCGCCGTGGTGCTCATCTTGAGTCTCACCATCACCGGCATTGGCATGTACGGTATCTTTGGGGTGACCTTTGCCATTCAGCCGGATGTGATTGACTACTCCGAGTATCAAAAGAATCGCGCCATCTCAGGGATGATTGCGGCAATGCAGGGGTTTTTCGTCAAATTTGGTATGGGCGTGGCGGCTTTGGCCATGGGCATCATCATGAAGATGGGCGGTTATATTCCCAATGTCGAGCAAAGCGCATCGTCCTTATTTGCCATTGAGGTGTGCTTCTTATGGTTACCGATTGTCATTTGCATAGGCATTATCATCGCCATCTGCTTCTACTTCTTAGACGATTTGCGCGCGGATATGACCAAGACCTTAGAGTTGCGCCGTAAGCAGTTGGCCTTTGCCCAAGAAAGGAGAACATTATGCACAAAGAATTTATTGCTCTACCGTTGACTGGCAAGGTGCTGAGCTTAAAGCATGTCCCCGAAGAGCATTTTGCCTCCGGTAGTTTGGGCCCGGGATTTGCGGTGCAATTTAGTGGCGATAAGCTCTATGCGCCTTTTGATGGCACGGTGATTGCGACCTTCCCCACCGGACACGCCTTTATCTTGCGCCGCGCCGACGGTTTGGAGCTCTTGATGCACGTCGGCATCGGCAGTGCCAAGTTGCCGCAGGCCTTTAGTGCGCAGGTCAAGAAATACCAGCAGGTAAAGCGCGGGGAGGTACTGACCCTAATCAAGCCGCAGTTTTTTGATGACGCTACCGCCTATTGCCCGGTGGTCTTTTCTAACCCGGAAATTGAGGTCATGGTGCTGCGCGAAGGACAGGAGCTTGCGGCTTTAAGCGCTGATGCAGTCAAAGTACTGTATTAGTTTTAAGCCAAGATAATTTTACTTTTCCTATCTGAAGCATAAACTAAATTAGGTCAAAGGATCCGTTGTCCCCCGAAAATGGATCCTTTTTCTTTTTTTAGCTTATGCCCGTGCCGATGGTGCCGTATTGACATGAAGAAAAGCAAGCTTAATGTAAGAGAGTTTAAAACAGGAAAGCGAGAATAGGGAGGCAGGGAATGGAAATAGTGGGCAGGCCGGACAGTGCTCCGGCCTGTAATTGCACATTAATGTACGGCGCGCTCCCAGGCGGGCATCTTTGCTTCAAAGGCAGCGATATCAGCGCTATGCTCTAAGGTAAGCGCGATGTTATCGAGGCCATTTAACAGGCAGTGACGGATGAACGGATCTAAAGTAAAGGTGAACTTTAAATCAGCGCAGGTCACACTCATGTCCTCAAGCGAGACCTTGATGGTGGTGCCGGGATGAGCAGTTAAGATCTTAAAAATCTCATCGACTTCGTCAGCCGTCAGCTTTACCGTCACCAAACCATTGCCCAAGGCATTGTTATTGAAGATATTAGCAAAGCTCGGGGCAATTACCGCACGAAAACCATAATCGGTCAGAGCCCACGGCGCATGCTCACGCGAGGAGCCATTACCAAAGTTATCGCGGGCCACTAAGATGGTGGCACCGGCATACTCGGGCTTATTGAGGTTAAAGTTTGGGTTTAACTTGGTCTCAGCATCATCTAAATAGCGCCAATCGTGGAAGAGGTGCTTACCAAAGCCCTTACGATTGACCGCCAAGAGAAACTGCTTGGGGATAATCTGATCGGTATCGATATTGGCCGAATCCAGCGGAACCGCAATGCCCTCATGCACGGTAAATTTCTGCATATCTTCCTCCTTTAGTCCTGCAGATAGTCACGCACGTCGACCAGTTTGCCCGCTAAGGCACAGGCGGCTGCGGAAGCCGGGCTCATTAAGTGGGTACGCGAGCCCTTACCTTGACGACCGACAAAGTTACGATTGGAGGTCGAGGCCACGCGCTTGCCTTCCGGAGCACGATCGTCATTCATCGCCAGGCACATCGAGCAGCCCGGCAGACGCCATTCAAAACCGGCATCCTTAAAGATTTGATCCAGGCCCTCACGCTCAGCTTGCGTCTTGACCCACATCGAGCCCGGGACGGCGAGGGCAGTAATGCTCGGGGCAATCTTACGGCCCTTGAGGATAGCGGCGGCGGCGCGGAAGTCTTCAATACGGCCATTGGTGCACGAGCCGATAAAGACTAAGTCAATCGGGGTGCCGGCAATTGGGGTGTGCGGCTTTAAGTCAATATATGAAAGGGCATCGGCGCAGGACTTGCTCACTACCGGATCGGTAAAGTCTGCAGGTGCCGGCACCGTGCCGGTGATGGCGCACTCTTGGCCGGGGTTAGTGCCCCAGGTAAGTTGCGGCTCTAAGGCACTGGCATCAATGGTCACCACGGCATCAAACTTGGCATCAGGATCTGACTTTAAGGTGCGCCAATAGGCCACGGCCTCATCAAAATCCTTACCCTTAGGGGCATAGGGACGATCTTTAATATAGGCAAAGGTGGTTTCATCGGGGGCAATCATGCCCACCGGGGCACCAAATTCAATGGCCATATTGGATAAGGTCATGCGCCCTTCCATCGACAAATGCTCAACCGCCTCGCCGCAAAATTCGACGGCATAGCCAGTCCCTCCGGCGGTGGTGAGTTTGCCGATAATAGCTAAGATTAAGTCCTTGGCATAGACGCCCTTTTGCAGACGGCCGGTGCACTCAATCTTCATGGTCTTAAGCTTGCCTTGCTTTAAAGTTTGTGTGGCCATCACGTGCTCGACCTGCGAGGTACCGATACCAAAGGCTAAGGCACCAAAGGCACCGTGGGTGGCCGTGTGTGAGTCACCACACACTAAGGTCGTTCCCGGCAGGGTAAAGCCCACCTGCGGGCCGACGATATGCACAATACCCTGATTGGCATTGCCCATCGGATAGAGGGTGACGCCAAACTTTTTGGCATTGCTCATTAAGGTAGTGATCTGCTCTTGTGCCATCGGGCTGCAGGCCTTGAGGTCAAGTGACTTGGTGGAAATATCATGATCCATGGTCGCCAAAGTCAGATCTGGACGGCGTAATTTACGGCCGGCCGCTTCAATTCCCGCAAAGGCCTGCGGACTTGTCACCTCATGCACTAAATGTCTATCGATATAGATGGTTGGCAGCTCGCCTTCTTTTTGGAATACGACATGGGCGTCGTAGACCTTTTCATAGAGTGTTTTGCCCATTTTTATCTTTGTTCTCAAACTTGCATTAAGTCGCCATTAATTAAAGCAGGAAGCTTTTGCCTCCTGCAGTTTTTTTTTTTTTGTTTGCTTACGCCAAAAGCGCTGCAGCAATCGCATCCCCCATTTCACTGGTAGACAGCGGACCGCGGGGGCTGGCGCCACTTTCCATTAAGTCGGCAGTTAATTTGCCATCGGCTAAAACTTTTTTGACCGCATTTTCAATGGCCGTGGCCGGCGCATCTAACTTTAAGCTATAGCGCAGCATTAAGGCCGCCGACAGAATCTGTGCCACCGGATTGGCAATCCCCTTGCCGGCAATGTCCGGGGCCGAGCCACCGGCCGGCTCATAGAGGCCAAAGCCGCCTTCACCTAAGGAAGCTGACGGGAGCATACCCATGGAGCCGGTGATCATCGCGCACTCGTCGGAGAGAATATCGCCAAACATATTGGAGCATAAGAGCACATCAAATTGAGCCGGATCTTTGACCAGCTGCATGGTGGCATTGTCAATATAGATGTGGTTAAGCTCGACTTCCGGGTAGTCCTTGGCGACCTCAGTTACCACCTCGCGCCAGAGAATGGAGCTTTGCAGCACATTGGACTTATCGACCGAAGTGACCTTCTTGCGGCGCAGCATGGCTGCCTCAAAGGCAATCTTGGCAATGCGCTCAATCTCATAGCGATGATAAATTTCCGTGTCATAGGCCTTCTCATCAGGGCCGGAGCCTTCACGGCCCTTGGGGGTACCAAAGTAAATACCACCGGTCAGCTCACGCACGCATAAGAGGTCAAAGCCGCGCATGGCAATGTCCGCGCGCAAAGGCGAAAGGGCGCCTAAGCCCTGATAAATGCAGGCCGGGCGGAAATTGCAAAAGAGCTTGAAGTGCTTGCGCAAGGGCAAGAGCGCACCGCGCTCTGGGCGCTCAGCAGGCGGCAGATGATCCCACTTGGGGCCACCTACCGAGCCAAAGAGAATGGCATCACTGTCTTCACATACTTTGACCGTATCCTCAGGCAGCGGGGTGCCGACCGCGTCAATGGCGCTACCGCCAACTAAGGCCTCATGTAATTCAAGCTTAAAATCAAATTTCTGTTCAGCTACTTTTAATACCTTGATAGCCTCGGCCATTACTTCCGGACCAATGCCATCGCCGGGGAGTACGGCAATCTTGAATTGGGCAGTCATCGCTTACTTTTCCTCCTTTTCTTTTTCGATGATTTGCGCACGGTAAATGCTATTGCAGGCATGAATGAGGGCTAAAGCTGAGGCCTCAATCACGTCGGTAGACAGCCCCTTACCATGGTACTGACGGCCATTGTAGAGCACATCGACGTCCACCTGACCTTGGGCGTTCATGCCGCTACCCTTGGCGGTAATATTGTATTTGGTAAGCTCACAGCGAATGCCGGTTAAGCGGGTAATGCAGTTGAATACCGCATCCACCGGGCCGTTACCGGTACCCGACTCGACCTTGGTGCGCTTGCCAATCTTCAGCGACACGCTTGCCGTCGGGATGATGTTCTTGCCCCCTGACATCACATTCATCTGATCTAAGGTAAACTGCGTATCCTCTTCTTCAGTATTGGAGAAAAAGAGCAGGGCCTCTAAGTCATAGTCAAAGACCTGACCTTTCTTGTCAGCCAGGCGTAAGAAGCGCTGATAGATCTCATTTAAGTCGTAAGTGCCTTCCTTGTAGCCCAGCTTATCGAGGCAGGCCTTAATCATATGGCGGCCGGAGCGGGCAGTCATATGCAGATTGTTTTCCTTAAAGCCCACGGATTCAGGGGTAATAATCTCGTAGGTATTGCGATTTTTCAGCACGCCATCTTGATGGATGCCTGAGCTATGGGCAAAGGCATTGGAGCCGACAATGGCCTTGTGCGGCGGCACCGGCTCGTTGCAAATGCCGGAGACGACCTGACTTGCGCGAGCGATATTTTGCGCGACGATATTGGTGTAAAGATCGCCCAAATAAGCGGCACGGGTCTTAATAATCATCGCCACTTCTTCAAGTGAGCAGTTACCGGCACGCTCTCCTAAGCCATTGACCGCGCACTCAATCTGACGGGCACCATGTTGCAAGGCGGTGACGGAGTTGGCAGTAGCCATACCTAAGTCATTGTGGCAGTGTACCGAGATGGTGGCCTTATTGATATTGGGCACGCGATTGAATAAGGTCTCAATGATATTGCCAAATTCATGGGGCAGGGTATAGCCCACGGTGTCCGGAATGTTAATCGTGGTGGCGCCGGCATTAATGGCACTTTCCACCATGCGGCACAAATGGTCAATCGGGGTACGCCCGGCATCTTCGCACGAAAATTCCACATCATCGCTCAAATTGCGCGCGTGTTTGACGCTCCGAATGGCCATTTCAACCACATCGTCAAAACCCTTGCGTAACTTATCTTGCACATGAATGTCGGAGGTGGCGATAAAGGTGTGAATACGATAGTGGTCGGTCACATCCTTGAGGGCATTGGCCACGGCGTCAATGTCCTTTTCCACACAACGCGACAGACCGCAGATGGTGGCATTCTTAACATGCTGTCCAATCGTGCGCACGGCTTCAAAGTCGCCCGGGGAGGAGATAGGGAAGCCGGCTTCAATGATGTCGACGCCCAACTGTTCCAAGCACAGCGCAATCTGTAGCTTTTGCTTGACCGACAAAGAGCTCGGTAAAGCTTGCTCACCATCACGTAAGGTGGTGTCGAAGATGATTACGCGCTTGTCATCGTTATTCTGCGCCATAGCATATTCTCCAAAATTGCAAATGCAGATGAATTTGTAAAAGTGTTGTCAGCGTAAACCTCACTTTTAAGTCCGTCAATCACTTTTTGCAAAATTGCCGTCTTTTAAATGTTAATTATTTGAAATAAAGCTAAATTAAATTTTAAATTCTCACTAAAATGCAATAAAACAGTGCGCAGGCTTTTTTGCAAAAATGGTCTAAATTGCAAAAATGTGCTTTTGCAAAATAAGCACAATTTGCAAAAGAAGATAGTTTGGCTACGGGGAGGTATGGGGGTAAAGGCGAGGTTAATTTAGTGCATAATTTTTGCAAAGTTAGTCTGCAGATGAGTATAATACGCCTGCCTTTTTTATTCGGGCTTGTGATAAGGCGCGCGGGTTTTGCGCCAGGTGTCGGGTTGGCAGCATCATTAGTTGCAGTTTGTCCAAGGAAAGCCAGCACGGGCCCCCAATTTGGAGCTTATTGAATAGATGTCAGAGAATAATGCGGCGCAAGAGCAGCCGGCTGTCGTTACGAGTGAAAATTCTGCGATTATGCAAACCGTAGGCGCTACGGAAAGTACCTTGTTGCAAGATGAGGTGACAGGTGAGGAAGAAAGCCCGTTAGTGTCCTTTAATGATCTTGGCTTAAGTGCCCCGGTATTACAGGCGGTGTCTGATTTAGGCTTTGAGAGCCCGACGCCGATTCAAGAGCAGGCCATTCCATTATTACTTGCAGGTAACGATCTCATCGGTCAGGCCCAGACCGGCACCGGTAAGACGGCGGCCTTTGCCTTACCGATTTTATCTAAGCTAGATGACAGTCTGCAAGGCATTCAAGCCTTAGTGTTGGAGCCTACCCGTGAGCTTGCCCTGCAGGTAGCCGAGTCCTTTCAGGCTTTTGCCCGTCATGTCGAGGACTTCCGCGTCGCCCCAGTCTACGGCGGTGCTTCCTATGAAAATCAAATTCGCTCCTTACGTCATGGGGCGCAGGTGGTGGTCGGTACCCCGGGACGCTTAATTGATTTAATGGAGCGCGGCAAACTTGATGTCAGCAAGGTGCGTTGCGTGGTCTTAGATGAGGCCGATGAGATGCTACGCATGGGCTTTATCGAGGATGTCAATTGGATTTTATCGCAGCTGCCAGCCAAGCGGCAGACGGCCCTCTTTTCGGCCACCATGCCCGATGCCATTCGCCGCATTGCCCATCAGCATTTAGTCTCCCCGCAAGAAGTGCGCATTGAAAGTCGTACTACCACCGCCACTACCGTGCATCAGCGCTATTGGGTGGTCTCGGGGGTACATAAGATTGATGCAATGACCCGTATTTTAGAGGTCGAGCCCTATGATGCGGTCCTAGTCTTTGTGCGCACCAAGACCGATGCCGAGGATGTGGCCAATAAGTTGCAAGGCCGCGGCCTGGCTTGTGCGGCCTTACATGGCGATATTCCGCAACGTCAGCGCGAGAAGATTATCGAGCGCTTAAAGAGCGGCTCTTTGGATATCATCATCGCCACCGATGTGGCTGCGCGCGGCTTGGATGTTGATCGCATTACCCATGTCTTTAATTATGATATTCCCTATGATGCCGAGAGCTATGTGCATCGCATTGGGCGTACGGGACGAGCCGGTCGTACCGGTGAGGCGATTTTATTTGTCTCGCCGCGTGAGCGTCGCGCGCTGCGCCAAATTGAGCGCGTGACAAGGCAGCGTATTGAGCCTTTGCGTATGCCGACGGCAGCCGATGTCAACAAACGTCGTTTGGAAAACTTCCGCAATCAGATTTTAGAAACTATCGCCGGTGGGGGGCTGGAGGAGTACTTAGAAGTAGTCTCTGATCTGCTCTCTGACGATAGCTTAGAGCCTGAGACCTTGGCTGCGGCGCTAGCTAAGATGGCTCAGCGCGGCTCGTCGCTCTTACTTGATGAAAATGCCCCCGAGCATTTGCATGCTGACTTTGAAGTAAAACGCCGTGAGCGGCGCATTCCGTCGGCAGAGCCGGCTCCGCTGCGCGATTTCCCGGAGATGAAGATGGTCCGCTATCGCTTAGCGGTGGGGCGGCGCGATGGGGTTAAGCCGGGACAAATTGTTGGCGCCATTGCCAATGAAGCGGGCATGGAGAGCAAGTATATCGGTGAAATTTGCATCTTTGATACCTTCTCCACCGTCGATTTGCCTGAGGGCATGCCGCAGGAAACTGCCGATATCCTAGCTGCCGCCCGCGTCTGTGGCCGCAAGCTGGATATTCGCGAGTATACCGCTGAGCCGCCGCGCCGTCGCCGCGACTTTGCGCCTTTAACGGCCCCTGACTATGTGGCCTCTGAGCTTGGCAACGAGGATGAGGATGAAGGCGAGTATCGCCATGAGCCGGGGGATATTAATGGCAATAGCATTAATTATCGTCCCCGTCAGCGTTATGATCGCCCCTTAGGTGAGCGCAGGTGCATTGATTTCAATGGTCCGCGCCGTTTTGAAGGGCCGCGTCCGCCACGGGGTGGCAAGCGCTTTGACCGCTCGCCGGCGGTGGCCACGCGCCGTGGCTTTGGCACGCCGCCCAGCATTCGCCGCCGTAACGGCTTCTAAGCGCTCAAATGCTCACGCCCACAAGTTTGTCAAGCTTACTTGTGGGCGTTGTAGTTTAGGAGGTGGCCATGACTTTGCAGCAATTGCGCTATCTACTGACCGTGGTGGAATGCGGTACCATCAGTGAAGCGGCCAAACGGCTGTATATTACCCAGCCTATGCTGTCAAATGCCATTAAAGATTTAGAACAAGAGCTCAACCTCAAGCTCTTAGTGCGGGGGCGGATGGGGGTGGCTTTAACGCCGGTTGGCCTGGAGTTTAGTGGTTATGCGCGGCAGGTGGTACAGCAGATGGAGCTGCTTGAAGATCATTTCATAAGCCATCGGCCGCCTAAAACGCGTTTTGCAGTGTCCACGCAACACTATACCTTTACCACCAATGCCTTTGTTGATTTGGTCAAGCAATTTGGCAAGGAGCGCTATGAGTTTGTCTTAAATGAGACTCGCACCCATCAGATCATTGCCGATGTCAAAAATCGGGTAAGCGATGTAGGGATCTTGTATTTATGCCGCAATAATGAGGCAGTCATCACGCAGGTTTTATCTGTAGCGCAACTTACTTTCTATCCCCTCTTTAACAATAGATAGCCAGAAGTGGGGGTGACTAAAAAGGTCACCCCCAATTTTATGTTCCAGAAACGGTAAAATTTGCAAAACAGAATGTTTTCGCAAAATATTTCCTTTTTATTTCAGTTAATTACTTGTAATTTTTAGCTGTTTTTGCTATAATTCACCCATAGTCAGCGCAGACTATCCGGAGGTGAGTATGGCTAAACCCGTCTTCAGACAGTACCGGCAGCATGAAACCATGGTC
>JAHLFG010000042.1 GCA_018883895.1 Candidatus Anaerobiospirillum merdipullorum | reverse complement strand
TTCTCAGACTTGTTTCAGTCCTTGCTTCAAGGACCCACACAGATTGTCTTATATCTCATTTTTAAAGAACTTACGCTCAGCGCTTTGGCTTTGCGTTGCTCCCTTGCGTCAGGGAACGGGTGCACATTTTATAGAAGTTTTCCGCGTTGTCAAATATTTTTTACAAAAATTTTAAAAATATTTGCGCTGGGATCTGTAATCCTAGCAAAAACAACAGCGCAAAAACGTGATATATATCGCGTTTTCAGCACTTTTTGCTGCAGTATTTTTGCTGCCCAATAAATTAAACTCCCGACAAGTTTTCCCTGCCGAGAGCCTGTTATCTTCAGATTTAAGCGTTAAGCTTTTTGCTTGTAGCTTTTTCCCTGCTGATTAATTACTGCTGCACCGGAGCGGCCTGCTTGACCTCAATGGTGGTGGACAGTAAGTCCTTATCAACCTTGCCTACAATGTTGATGAGCTGATCTTTGCTGATATTGCTCCAATTCTTATCGTCATCCAGCTCCACTTCAATACGATCGCCGGCAGCATCGGTAAACTCATAGCGATCATCGCCTAAGAAGTTAGTCAGACGCCCCTGTAAGGTCACCACCTGATCATCATGGGCATCGGACAACACGCCACTTACAGTATTGGGAGCCTGATTATTAAAGCCCTGTGGACCACCCGGAACGGCACTTTGATTAAAGCCCTGCGGGGCGGCTAAAGCAGTGGCGGATACAAAGGCAACGGCCATGGCAGTTAAAGCTAACTTCTTCATTCTTTTTTCTCCTAAGTCATCATGCGATACACACAAGATTTTTTACCTGCTGTGTGGTGCGTGCTTTACAGTTTAGTAGGGCTTAATTAGCACAAACTTAGTAAAGGTAAATTTTTTTACTTTGCACGTGCCCATAGCTTGCCTTTTAAGTCCGATGTTTTAAGATGAGGACGGTTTTATTATCTAGTTGTGGTGATTATGCCCATTCAGCTATCTGCTCCCCTACAGCCCTCGCCACTTCTAGGCGGCGCGCAACTTAACAAATTTGCCATGTTAAGTGCGCTACTTGACTATATGCAAACGTCAAGTCGCCTCCAGGGGGCCAATATTTATCAGCTTATTCGCCCGCATGGCTTTGGTCTGACGGCAGCCACGCGTGCCCTCGAGCAAATTATCGAAGCCAAACATGCCACTTTGGATAAAGCTGAGCAACTTGAAGTACTGCGCATCAGTTTCAACGCTGGTACCTTCAACTCCATCCATGATTTTAGAGATGATCTCTGTGCCCAATTGCAACGCAAATTGTGGGACTATCATGTCAATAAAGAGCCTTCGTCCTATCAAAGCCCGCACAGCTATTTAAGCTGTCTGTTAAATGACGTCAGTCACGCGGGGGCCCATCCGCTTGCTGTAATCATTGACAATTATGAAGCGCCCTTTTTAAGTGCCTTGTCGTTAAAATTTTCCGAACGGGCCGAAGCTATCAGCCTGTATCTGACGGCACTCAATGCCATTAAACAGGCCGGCCACAGCGTTGCCTTTTGTCTTTTGACCGGCCACATTAAACTGGCCTTATCATCGCTTTATGCCGAAGGACTTCCGGTAGTACGCGATATTTCCGTCCACCCCACCTGCGATACCTTGCTAGGCTTCACCCCCGCCGATTTTAACCGCGCCTTTGCCACGCAGTTAAAGCGCTGTGCGCCGCGGCAGGGACTTACCCGCGCCGAACTTTGCGAGGCCTTGGTCAATTGCTATGGCGGTTATGTGTTCTCTGATAGAAATATCCCCCTGCTCTGCCCCTCCTCCGTCATTGCCGCTCTCAATAACGAAGGACGCCTTTTGACCTATCAAGAGCAATTTGACTATGCCTGGCTTATGCGCCTGTTACAGGATGAAGAGCCGGATTTAGCGTGGTTATTTGATAAGGGCGGACAAGATCCTTTGCATCTTGAAAGTGTCAATTTATTAAACCCCGGAAGACGCGATATCGGCGTGCTCCTAGTGCAATTAGGTTTTGCCACCATTAATCGCATTACCGTCAATGAAGGGGATGATTACATCAATTGGCGCTATCGCTTTAGTGCGCCCAATGAAGAAATGCGCCGTTTGCTCTATGTGCTTGAAGGTAAGGCTAGCGTACAATTATGTCTCGCTCCTATAAATCCGCGCGTCTTAGACGCCGGCTTCCATGATTTTGATGTGCAAGCTTAACAATAAGGAAAAACTATGCATGCAGCCTATTTTGATATGGACGGCACCTTGCTTAAAGGTGATAGCAATGACTTTTTAACGCAGTATTTGCTACGCCGCGGGGTGATTGATAAGTCCTTTTTAGACCCGCTACATGATTTTCATCTGCGCTATGTGCAGGGACAGTTGGCCATTGAGGATTTTGTTTATTACATCATCAAGCCCTTTATTGGCATGGAAGCTACTACCCGCGATGAGCTCATTGATGGTTGTTTACATGAAGGCGGACTCTTAGCTGCCCTGCGTCCGGGTGGACTGCGCGAAATTGCGCGGCAAAAACGTAATGCCGGCATTCCCATGATTGTCAGCTCCACCATCGATTGCTTAATTAAGCCCATAGCCCGCGCGCTTAAGATTGACTATGTCGCCGCCGCACCGCTGGAGTACGACGCGCAAGGTCGCATCACCGGCAAGCTTGCAGGTAAGGTGCCCTATCAGCGCCAAAAGGTAGAGCGGATTGAAGAGTTACTGGCACAAGCTAAACTTAGTAATCGTGATTCCTGCGCCTATGGCGATAGCATTAACGATTATGAAATGCTGTGCTATGCCGCTCACAGCTTTGTCATTAAGCCCTCCGAGGCTTTAATGAAACAGCCCTTAAGCGGTCGTTTTCAGCCCTTAAATTGGGACGTAACGCTTTAAAAATCGTCTGTCTTGACCTTTTTAGCTCCGGGCGAGCGCATTTCTGCCCCGGAGCCTAAACTTTGCTTTAAATTGATGGCGCGCAAGAGAGCCTTGCCGGCAGGTAGCGCCTTTACCGCACTTTCATCATCCACGCTATAAAACTTGGGGCGGCGCTTGTCGGTAAAAACTTGCACCAGCTGATGGGGGACAAAGCCCGGGATAGCCCGGCGCGAGGCGACGCCTAAGAAAAAGCGCGGTTTTAAGGTGCCACATTCTTTATAAATCACGGCGCGCTTAAGCCGTGGTCTTAGATATGCAGGTAAAGGCCACGGCCTATCACTATCTAACAAAACCACCGCATAAGCCTCTGCCAAAATGGGATCTTGCGTAGCCCGCAATTTCCGTCTTAAAGAGATAAAAAAGGCATAACGGGCGATATAGCAAAGGATGTAGAGCAAACTTAAAATAAGTAGCGGCCACTGTAGCGTAGCGAGGAGCTCACTTTTATGCTCCCACAGGCTACAGGCGGCAAAAATTAAAACCGCCACATAGAATGACAGCCCCAAACCACGTTTGACTGTAGTATCGACGATGCTATAGTCAAAACGGATCCCTGCTTTTTTCAGGTAGCTGCGATAATAAACATTGTTACTATCCGTAAGTTCTTGCTTCCCCACGCTATCATTCCATAGTTTGCTGACACCTTTGCCTGATTATAACAAAGCCGCCGGAACTTTGTGCAGGTTCCGGCGGACACTAACTTTAGGTTAACTTAATGTTTTTTCAGGCTAAGAGCGGTAAAAGATAGCAGCTAACATCCTTTTTTACCAGTCTTTTCTTCTTTAGCGCTCTCTGACCTCAAGCCAGAATTTGCGCTCTAAGTCCTCAAATAAGAGCTCACACTCATTGCGTGGCTTATAGGTTAAAAGAGAAACCACCACAATAACGGTAAGCGAAAGGATAAAGCCTGGCACAATGGAGTATAGGCCGAAAAATCCCCCAATCTCCCAGATAATCACGGTAAGAGCACCGGCCACCATACCGCAAATCGCGCCTTTTAAGGTCAGCTTCTTCCATAATAGCGACATTAAAATTACCGGGCCAAAAGAGGCACCAAAGCCTGCCCAGGCATAGGAGACTAAATGTAAGATGCCAGAATTAGGATCTAAGGCGATGATATAGGCCACCACTGCCACCAAAAGTAACATCAAGCGCCCGCACCACACCAATTCACTTTGTGAGGCATGCGGACGAATAATGCGCCGATAGAAATCGGCCGTTAAGGTGGTCGAGGCCACCAAGAGCTGACAGGACAGCGTACTCATAATGGCCGCTAAAATGGCCGACAGTAAGATACCGGCCACCCACGGGGTAAAGAGGGTCTGAGTGACGATAATAAAGATTTGCTCAGGGTTAGCCACCGTCACTTCCGGATGATGGGCAGAAAAAGCCACGCCATAGTAACCCACCAAGACCGCGCCTAAGAGACATAACATCATCCAAGTAATGCTGATACGCCGCGCATCGCCCATCCCACGCACGGTACCGGCGGCCATAAAGCGCACTAAGATATGCGGTTGCCCCATGTAGCCCAGGCCCCAGCCTACCAAGGACAAGAAGCCTACTACCGTCATGCCCTTAAGCATACTTGACATCTCCGGGCCCTTTTGCGCGATTAACTCATTGGCTATCTCTAAACCACCACAATCCATAATCATGATGACCGGCGTTAATAAGAGCGCAAAGATCATTAAGGAAGCTTGCACCGTATCAGTCCAGCTGACAGCAAGAAAGCCGCCAATAAAGACATAGAAGATGGTTGAGAACGCGCCAATTAAGAGCGCATTGTGATAATCCATCTCAAAGGTCTGCTCAAATAAGCGTGCGGAGGACACCATACCCGAGGCACAGTAGACGACAAAGAAAATCAAAATAATCACTGCCGCCGTTACTGCGGTGATGCGGTACTTATCGCAAAAACGTGCCGCCAAATAATCCGGGAGAGTTAAGGCATCGGAGGCATTGGCAGTAAAGGAGCGCAGGCGCGCGGCCACAAACTTCCAATTACACCATGAGCCCACGGTAAGTCCGATAGCAATCCACGCCTCCGATAAACCGGCGACATAGAGCGCTCCGGGCAGACCCATCAACAGCCAACCGGACATATCCGAAGCACCGGCTGAAAGCGCGGTGACTAAACGGCCTAAGCGGCGACCACCTAAGACATAATCATTTAAAGAAGAGGTCATGCGTGCGGCAACAATACCGATAATCAGCATGGCCAAGATATAAACGATAAAAGTAGTAGTTGTAGTAAACATGTACTTATAATTTCACAGCCATTGTCAACAATGATGCGCTATCTTAGCAAAAATGCCCTGCTTTTGCCCTAAAAAAAGACAATAGGCCTAATGTTGCCGCGGCAAAAAACAGCAAAGCACCAAAAACGTGCGTTATTGTCTTACCTTGGTGCCGCCCTATTTTAAAGCCAAACTCGAGGCGCGCGGCATTAACATCGGCGACAACAGACGGGTATTAAAGCGATAATTATCCTGCGAAAGCAGGGTCAGCATTTCCTCAGCTGCCATACGCCCCAAATCCTCGGCCGGCATGCGTAGCGCACTAATTGACGTAGGATAGAAGCGCGCCCATTCGCTATCGCCAAAGGAAACTAAGGCAATATCATCCGGCATCTTTAATTGCTTTAAGTTAATAGCATAGAGTAATCCCGCAGCTAGCGCATTATTGCACGCCACAATGGCATTAGGGCGCTTATCGCGCGTCCTTAACATCAGCACATTCATCAGTTCAAAGGCACCCATATAAAGCTCTTCATAGGAGACGGCCTTAAGCTCAATACACTCAATATCCGGATAAGCAAGTTTTGCCGCTTCACTGCGCTTTTTAAAGGTATAGACATTGTGCGAGCCACTGACCAGCAAAATTTTATTAAAGCCCTGCTGTAGCAAATGCTCAATACACAATTTAGCCCCCGCCTCATTGTCAACTAAGATGCGCGTAGCGTTAAGCTCTGGCACATCGCGATCAACTAAGATTAGCGGCACATTAGTCAAATGCGCATAAGCCTTAGCAAAGTTAGCCGTAGGCATGGCAATCAAGCCCTTTAAATTTAGGGACTGCCATTGCTTTAATTGATGACTTTCCTTTAACGGATCTTCATTAGATGATCCCACTACCGCGTTATAGTCAGAGGAGTAGATGACTTCAAGTACGGCATTTAAAATGCGGGCGGAAAAGGTATTGTTCAAATCGGCCAAGAGCACGCCCACACAGGGAGGCTGCGCACTTAAAAACGGGGCGACATTTTCAGATAAATAGCCCTGCTTTTTGGCTTCTTGCAAAATAAGTTCGCGCGTTTTCGGCGCCACCATTCCCGGACGGCTTAAGGCCCGCGATACCGTGGAAGGAGAAATATTGAGCGCTTTGGCAATGCTTACCACTCCGGCCATCGAAATACTCCTTATAGCTGACAGCTTAAATCTTCTGCAAATTATTGTATCTTTTGCAACGCAATGCTGCAAATTTTGCACCAAATAAACTGAGCCTTTGCGCTAAGTTTGACCTAAGCTTGCCATGCTAAGTTAAGCCCAACCTTTAATGTACCTATCCCGCACGGGAGCTTGAATTAGGAAATTTTCATGGGCTTATTTGACGAAATCAGCAAAAACTTAGGCGCCCTGACCGGTGGGCAAAATAATGATGGCCAAAATCAAAGTAAAGGCAGCGGTATGGGCGGTCTGCTCGGTAGCGCCGCCGTTGGTGGGATCTTGGGCGCCCTCTTAGGCGGGAGCAAGGGTGTACAACGCACTGCGCGCAACGCAGCTGTCATCGGTGCCGGTGCTGGCGCTGCGGCCCTGGCCTACAAGCTCTATCAAAAATGGCGTAGCAATCAAGACGCGCCCGCTCCAACCACCCCCACACCTACAGCAAGCGCCCCCGGCTACAGCGCACCTAATCTCTTTGCAACTGCCACGCCCGCTCCGGCTTTAGATACTGCCCCGACTGATGATAAGGCCGTGCTTTTAATTGAGGCCATGGTATTTGCCGCTCGCGCCGATGGGCATATTGATAGTGAAGAGCAACAGCTTATCTTAAAGAGTGCACAGGAATTGGGCGGCAATGGCCAATTGGAGCAAGTGGTCAGCGCCTGCATGCAAAAGCCCTTAGATCCTGCCGATATTGCCAGGCGCGTCAGCACGCCAGAGGAAGCTGCCGATGTCTATTTCCTTTCGGCGGTGATCGTAAATCCCGATACCTTTATGGAAAAGAGCTATTTAAGAGGCTTGGCACAAGCGTGCAACTTAAGTGAAGCGCAAAAAGCAGAAATAGATGCGCGCGCCGCCCAAGCCCGCGCCTCCTTACTGCAATAGCTCCAACCTGTCTTAACGCAGGGGAGGATATTCCTCCAAGACGCGTCGAATTTCTTGTTCGACGCGTTTATCGGAAATTGGCCCCTTCACCCCTAGCGTCTGCGCAAAATACGAGACGCGCAATTCCTCCATCATCCATTTGACATTCACTAAGGCCTGTGGCGCCTGTCCTTTGGGATAACGGGTCAACGCTCCTTGATAGGTATCCATCAGCGCATCGAGCTTGCGCAAATAACCCACATCGCGATTAACCTCGCGTGCAAGCTTCTGTAGACGCATCAAAGCCGCTTGCAGATAACGCGGAATTTCCGCTAATTGCTCCTTGGTACACGCGCTGACAAAGCCCTTATACACCAGGCGATTTAACTGCGCATCGATATCGGCATAGGAGCGTGCTTCTTCCAAGCTAATGTGCCCCTTTAACTGCCGCTTTAACTCATGGGCCGGCACTAAGATTTGCTCGACGATTTTAGCTATGGCCAACACTTCATCATGCAAGGATGCCCGCACCTTATCAAAAAGCTGCCTAAAGGAAATTTCATTCCACACCGGTGCACCATAACGGCGCATCAGCTCATCAATGGCTGCCAACATAATGTCATTGACCAATTCCTTAACGGTGCCAATTGGCTGATAGTACATTGCAAGCTTAGCCTTATTGGGTAAATGTGCCTCGAGGTAAGCAAGCGGATTTTTGATGTTTAAGAAAATAAGCCGTCTTTGCCCCTGCCACATTGCCTGTGCCTGCCGCTCTTTGCTGTCATACAGCTCCAAGGCCACGCCCGTGCCCTTATCCGTTAAGGCCGGATAGGCATTAATCGACAACGAGCCTTGCTTGGTAATGCGTTCACGCTTAATCTCGCCAAAAGTCCAGGTACTAACCGGAGCTTTGCTACTGTGATGGCTCTTGACCACCTGCTGTAGTGCCGTGCGCGCCTTACCCTCAAGCGTCTGCGCTAGAGCACTAAAGTTTTTTCCGCAGGCCAGCTCCTTACCACTTAAGTCTTCAATGACAAAGTTCATAAACAGATGCTTGTCCATCAAACTTAAGTCAAAATCGTCCGGAGTGACAATTTCTCCGCCCATACGCGTCAGCTCATGAGCCACTTGCGCATAGAGATTGCCTTTAAACAGGATAATGCTGTTATACAGGGCCTTAGCATAATCAGGTGCCGGAATCAGATTGCGCCGCAAACGCTTAGGGAGCGCGCGGATGAGCTCGGTTAAAAGCTCTTGGCGTAAGCCAGGAATTTGATAGGCAAAATCATCGGCCTTAATCTGATTGATGACGGTAAGCGGAATATGCACACTCACTCCATCGCGCGGGGAGCTGGGATTAAACTCATAGCTAAGGCGCAGTTTTAACGATCCCATCTGCCAAAATTCCGGATAAAGCGTAGCATGCTCAAGCCCCGCCTCCTGCTTCATCACGTTTTCAAGTTTAAAGTCTAAATAGTGCTCATCGCGCTTACTTTGCTCTTGCCACCATTTATCGAAGCTACGCTGATCGCAAATACTCTCCGGGATACGCGCCGCATAAAAACGCTCTAAGTCCTCCGGCTCGACCAAGAGATCGCGCCGTCTTACCTTATCCTCCACATGCTCAACTTGCGCAATTAAAGCCTGATTGCGCTGATAGAAAGCATGGCGACAGTTAATCTCACCGCCGACCAAGCCCTCTTTAATCATCAATTCATGACACAGTTTGGGATCAATGCGTCCATACTGTACTTGCCTCCCCTGCACAATCGGCAAACCATATAGCGTAATGCTTAAGGACGCGAGGACGGCGCCTGATTTTTTAGACCAATGCGGATCGGCATAACTCTTTTTAATTAAATGCGCCCCCTGCCACTCCAGCCACGCCGGATCAATGGCCGCCACCGTACGGGCAAAAAGCCGTGAGGTTTCAGTTAAAGCAGCCGCGCAAATCCATTTGGGCGGTTTTTTGGCCAAGGGTGAGCCTGGGAAAATGACAAATTTCACCCCGCGGGCCCCCTTATATTCGTGCCCGGTCAACTCCAATTGACCAATTTGGGACAACAGCCCGGACAATAAGGCCCGATGCACCGCCTCATAATCAGCCGGAACTTCATTGACCTTAAGTTTTAAAGTCTGGCAGGCAGCCTTTAGCTGGCGATGTAAATCAAACCACTCCCGCACGCGCAGATAAGAGATAAATTCACGCTTTAATTGCCGCCGCAAAGCGGAATTGGACAATTCCTTTTGCAAAGCGCTGACATAGTCATAGAGCTTTAAGATACTTAAGAAATCTGACTTATCATCATTAAAGCGCTGATGGTATTGCTCACAAGCCTCCTTTTTATCTAAAGGGCGCTCACGCGGATCAATTAAGGCCAGTGCCGCGGCAATAATTAAGCTTTCATTTAACGAAGAGAGCTTGGCACCCTCTAAAATCATGCGCCCTAGGCGTGGATCAATGGGAAGGCGTGCTAATTGCCGCCCGATGTCGGTTAAGAGGGCACTGTCTTCGTGTTGCCCCTTGGCCGGGCGAATAGCGCCCAATTCCTCAAGTAAGCGCAGGCCATCACTGACCTGGCGAGGATTAGGGGCATCAATAAAGGGGAAATCTTCCACCAGCCCTAGGCGTAGCGAGATCATTTGCAAAATCACTGAGGCCAAATTGGTGCGCAAAATTTCCGGATCGGTATATAAAGGACGACTTTCAAAATCCTCTTGCGAATACAAGCGTACGCAAATACCGCTCATCACACGCCCGCAACGACCCTTACGCTGATTGGCACTAGCCTGAGAAATCGGTTCAATCGGTAAACGCTGCACCTTGGTGCGTACCGAGTAGCGCGAAATACGCGCTGTACCAGGGTCAATGACATAACGTATGCCCGGGACAGTCAGTGAAGTTTCTGCCACATTGGTAGCCAGCACAATGCGCACGCCGTTGTGCGGGGCAAAAATCTTATTTTGCTCCGCCTGCGCCAAACGGGCGTAAAGCGGCAAGATTTCGGTGTCACGTAAGGAGGCTTTGCGCAAGAATTGCGCCATATCCAAGATATCGCGCTCCCCAGGTAAAAAGATCAGTACATCCCCGCGGCCCTGCTCCATTAAATAGTGCAAAGCCTTTAACACGCCTTGACGTAAATCCAGCTCAGCACTCTCGCTTTCCTCATCATCATCCTCCTGCTGACGATAAAGTGGCATATAAACCACTTCCACCGGATAGGTACGACCTGACACTTCAATAATCGGCGCCTGATTAAAATGCGCGGCAAAACGCTCCGGATCAATGGTCGCTGAGGTGATAATCAAATGGAGCTCAGGGCGGCGTGTCAGTAAGCGCTTTAAATAGCCCAAGAGAAAATCAATATTCAGCGAGCGCTCATGAGCCTCATCGATAATGATGCAATCGTAATTAAGCAGTAGCCGATCGCTGGCCGTTTCGGCAAGCAAGATACCGTCGGTCATCAGCTTGATGGCAGTATGGGCAGCGGTGTTATCAGTAAAACGCACCTTAAAGCCCACACTTTCCCCCAAGGGCTGTTGTAGTTCATCGGCCAGGCGTTGCGCTACCGCGCGTGCGGCGATACGCCGCGGTTGCGTATGGCCAATCATGCCCTTGACGCCAAAGCCCGCCTCCAGACACATTTTAGGGATCTGCGTGGTTTTACCCGAGCCGGTCTCACCGGCAATAATGACCACCTGATGCTCGCGGATGGCCTTAACAATATCCTCACGCCGAGCGCTGACGGGCAATTCACTTGGGTAAGTAATGCGCGGGAGCGCGGCTTTTTTTCCCTGTAAAAAGATCTGGGCCTGTTTTAATTTTTCTTCAAGCGCAGAAAGACCTGCCGCCTTTTGCTCGGGGCTACTTGATTGCAGGGCATAGAGCGCGGCACGTAATTGCCGTGCATCTTGATAAGTGACATCGCAGATGGTAGCTAAAAAGGCGCGCAAGCTTTCATCTAAAGGCTGATGCTGATGTTTCGGGGCATGAGTTTGAGCAGTATTCATAAAATTTCTTTGTATAATAGCAACATGCAAGGATATAGCAGGTACTTACCTGAGACTTTAGGTGCATTTATCGGTGCGATAGTGGACTAAAGCGCGGGCAAATGCAAGCTTTCTGCCACAGTAAGCGCCCTTCTTTTAGCTAATTTATTAAAAAGCATGCTCTTTGAGCACATGGAGTATTTTATGAGCCCTAAGGTTTATGTCGGCGCGATGTCCCCCACAGGAGGCACTGCTAAAGTAGCCTCACTCTTAGCCCAGGGTTTTCGCGCCTGCGGGCAAAGCGTGAGCGAATTTTCCTTTCTCACCCCCGCCCAACGCGCTCTGCCACCCCAATTTAGCCCCGACGATATCGCTATCTTTTGCTTTCCAGTCTTCGCCGGGCGGGTGCCTAAATGTTTAACTGCATGGCCGCAATTACAAGGCCATGGCGCCAAAGCGGTGGTCGGTGCAGTGTACGGTAATCGTGCCTGTGATGATGCCACCCGCGAAATGGTCGCCATCTTGCATGATCATGGCTTTAAAGTAATTGCCAGCGCCGAGCTTATTGCTCAGCACTCTTTAATCCCGCAATTGGCCGCCGGACGTCCTGATGCTGAGGATGCAAACTGGCTACATCATTTTGCCGCGCAAATCATGCAGGTAGTGGCGCAAGATGTTGCGGAAATTGCCATTGATCGCAGTCCCTATCTGCCATATGGCCCCACCCCCTATCCGGTACTTTTAGACCCCGCGCGCTGCAAGCAGTGCAAAGTTTGCAGTCGCTTCTGCCCGCAACAATTAATCGGCGTCGGCGGTGTGGCGGATGAGGAGCGCCTTAAAGCAGAATGCCTAAACTGTCAGGCCTGTGTGGCGCGTTGTCCTTATCACAATCGTGCTCTGCCAAATCAAGTGCAAACCATGATGGCACCGATGCTTAAGCAAATTTGGCGCAACAATCAGGCGCGCAAAGAAAATCGCGCCTGTTTTGGTGAAGCCTAAAGCCTACTTAAACTTACCAAGCTTACCTTGTCGCCCACTATTTGGGCGGCAGTTAAGCGGATATTGATAAGATTGAGCGCATCCCCCACCTGCGGGAAACCGCCGATGTGATAGTCCATAAACTCCGCTAAGTTTAAGGTCTCCTCAAAAGAGGTAAGCTCTAAGCCAAAGCGCTTTCTTAATTCGGTCATGGGCAAATCCGCCGGCAAAAGCGTATCGCCCTTTTGGATGGTCGGCGGTTTGGGCCGTCTTGTTTGGGCAAAGATGGCATTGAGCAAGGGCTCATCATTTTCATGCCCAATAACCGCCACAATATCGCCTTGATGCAAGGTGGTATCGCCATGGGTTTTGAGCATATGCCCATCACGATACAAGGCGGCAATTTGCGTGCGCTTAGGGAAACGAATCTCCCGCAGCATGACCCCCTCTAGGCTCGGCAATTTTACTTCATAGCTATAAAGCTCATAGTCATCGGCCATTAATACGCCCACCTGCGATTTACTAAGCGGGGCGGCTGATGAAGGAGCGGTAATACGTAGCCATTTGGCCACCGGCACTAAGGAAGCGCCTTGCACTAAGAGGGAAAACAAGACCACAATAAAGGCGACATTAAAATACATCTGTGCCTTAGGCAAACCAGCCATTACCGGGTAGATGGCCAGCACAATCGGAACCGATCCACGCAAACCCACCCACGATAAAAAGATAAGTTCACGATTGCAGTAACGGCGGAAAAAGGGTTTGAGGCATAAAAAGACCGCGGCTGGACGGGCAATAAAGGTTAAGACCAAGGCCACCACCACCCCGTAATGCCAATACTCGACCATGCGCGAGGGAGTCACCAATAAACCTAATAAGAGGAATAAGGTGATCTGTGACAGCCAGGTAATGCCCTCGCCTACCGGCAAAATATAGTTAAGCTGTCTTATCTTTTGATTGCCCACCAAAACGCCAATAATAAAGATGGCCAAGAAGCCCGAGCCCCCTAAGGCCGCGGTTGTCGCAAATCCGGTTAAACCAATACCGATGGTAAGCAGCGCATACAGGCCCTGACTTATATTGCACGCGGCAATAATCAAGCGGGCAAAGAAACCAAAAATTAAGCCGCCAATGGTGCCTAAAGCAAACTGCAGGGCAAAAAAGCTCAGCTCGGAAAGAACATCCGAGGCCTCTCCCGAGACAAAGGAGAGCAACATTGTCGTCAACACAATGGCCATCGGATCGTTGCTGGCCGACTCAATTTGTAAGGTCGTGGAAATTTTCTCCTTTAAATTAACCCCACTGCCGCCCAAAAGCGCAAACACCGCTGCCGCGTCGGTGGAGCCAACAATGGCACCGATAAGTAAGGCTTCAACTAAACTTAAATCAAGCAAGAGATAGGCAATACCGCCGGTAATTCCCGCGGTCACCACGACCCCGATGGTGGCTAGCAAGGCTGATTCTTTGGCCGCGGCACGTAGGGTATGCACATTAGTGCGCAAACCGCCATCTAAGATGATAAGCGCCAACATTAAGTTGGAGATAAAGAAGGCCGAAGCATAATCGTTATAGACGATTTTGATAAAAATGCCATCTTCACCATTGAGCATACCTAAGGCAAGGAAGATCAATAACAAGGGAGTGCCGATGGCCGAGGAAAGGCGACTTACCAAAATCGAGATAGTAAGTAAGATGCCTCCAATGAAGTAAATATAGTTAATGTCAACGCCGTTAAACATCCGTTTGTGATCCTCGTGCTCATGGAAGGTGGGGAAAATTTTCTTAGTGCTAAAATTTTCTCATATGCGCGTTTAAATTAACAGATGACTTTCTTTGCTATCAAGCAATTGCACAATTTACTCATCTACCCTAATATTAAAATTGCGCTTTTTAGGTGCAGAGCAAAGCTACGGGACGCAATTTGTGTCAGAGGAAGGCAAATGTAAGCCTTTTGTGTATAATTGACATCGATTTTGCCAAGGTTTACTGCACTCTTTGCAGTGGCTGCTGTCAACTAGGAACTTAAATTAGTTATGTGTTCTATTTTCGGTATTTTAGATATTAAAGATCATCCAGAAGCCCTGCGTCGCACGGCTCTGGACATGTCCCGCCGCATGTTACATCGCGGTCCGGATTGGGAAGGTATTTATCAAGGCGAGCATGCGCTGATTGTGCACGAGCGCTTATCCATTGTTGATCCGAATAATGGCGCTCAACCTTTATACAATGATGACAAGAGCTTAGTCTTAGCAGCTAATGGCGAAATTTATAATCACAAGCAGCTTGAAGACGAGCTGACCCATTCTTATAACTTCAAGACCGGCTCCGATTGCGAAGTCTTAATTCCGTTGTTTGAAGAGTTCAAGCAAAACGGCCAGATGTTCTTAGATAGGATTACCGGCGACTTTGCCTTTTTAATCTATGACGCCACTGATAACAGCTATTTCATCGCCCGCGATCATATTGGAATTGTGCCGCTTTATGTAGGCTCTGATCATGAAGGTCGCTTCTATGTCGCCTCCGAGATGAAAGCTTTAACGCCGGTGTGCGATACGGTCAAGGAATTCCCTCCGGGGCACTATCTGTACTCCAAGCAGGATTTAGAGTTCCATCCGTACTACGAGCGCGATTGGATGAAATATGAAAATGTAGAGCACAATCAGACTGACATCAATGCGCTGCGTGAAGGCTTAATGGATAGCGTCAAACGTCAATTAATGTGCGACGTACCCTATGGCGTCCTGCTCTCTGGCGGTCTGGACTCCTCGGTGATCTCCGCCATCGCCAAGCACTTTGCTGAAAGACGCGTGGAAGATGACGGTAAGAGCGAGGCGTGGTTCCCGCGTCTACACTCCTTTGCCATCGGTCTGAAAGATGCCCCGGACTTAAAGAAAGCCCGCGTGGTAGCCGATTATTTAGGCACGGTCCATCATGAAATTCACTACACCATCGATGAGGGTATCGATGCGCTGCGCGAAGTGATTTATCACATTGAAACTTACGATGTGACCACAATTCGTGCTTCGACCCCGATGTATTTAATGGCCCGTTATATCAAGGCCATGGGCATCAAGATGGTTCTATCTGGCGAAGGCTCTGATGAGATCTTCGGTGGCTACCTTTACTTCCATAAGGCCCCGAACGCCCGTGAGTTCCACGAGGAATTAGTCCGTAAGCTCTCGCAACTGCACTTATACGATTGCCTGCGCGCCAACAAGTCCTTAATGGCCTGGGGTGTAGAAGGTCGTGTGCCTTTCCTCGATAAGCGCTTTTTAGATATCGCCATGCGCATTAACCCGGCCGATAAGATGTGCCCGGGCAAGACGATTGAAAAGAAGGTATTGCGTGAAGCCTTCAACGGCATGTTACCGGACGAAGTGCTGTGGCGCCAAAAGGAGCAGTTCTCCGATGGCGTGGGCTATTCGTGGATCGATGCTTTACGTGACTATGCAGAGCAGCAGGTTTCCGACCGTAAGTTTGCCCAGCGTGCCGATCGCTTCCCGGTTAACACTCCGGTCACCAAGGAAGCTTATCTCTATCGCGAAATCTTTGAAGATCTGTTCAAGTTACCGTCGGCCGTCAAGACCGTGCCTTATGGCAAGTCCGTGGCCTGCTCGACGGAAACTGCTATTGCCTGGGACGAGAAGTTCAAGAACATGGCCGATCCGTCCGGCCGTGCCGTTACCGACGTGCACGCCGATGCCTATGAAATGGGCCATAAGCTGTAATTTGCCGTAAAATTACCACTAAACTTTGGTGCTAAAAGACCGCTTAATGCGGTCTTTTTGCGTATTTTCCCTTAACTGCAAGACGACCTATTATGGCCAAAACCGGACTTACTCGCCTGCCCTACTATCCGCAATTAAGCGTACTCTTTAAAGATGGCCACGGCCCGCAAAGCCTGGTGCTCTCGGCGCTACTTTTTTGGCAAACGCGCGATGAAAAATGCCGCTTTCAAAAAAAGATGCATTTATATCAATTAGCGCTTCATTTAAAGTTAAGTGTTAAGCAGGTAAGCGTAAGCCTTGATGAATTAGAAGCCCGAGGCCTAGCTTACAGCTACACAGAAAGCCTACCTAAACTTGTCAACGGGCAAGTGGCCTTAAATGCCGATGGAAGCGTACAGTACCTGAATCGTACCTACTTGCAATTAAACTTAGTTAAGCTCGCTTACGCCTTGCAGGAGGCTGGGGAAAGTGCGTTACAGGTGCGCCTTTTGCGCCATGCGGCGGATGATAACTTTGAGCTGTATGACATCTTAAATAAAGAGCGCCTGCCACTGACCCAATATTTAAAGGGTACTGTCGCCGGAACGGCCTATGACGCCGCGTGCCTGCGCTGTGCGCAACTTGCCTGTCAAGTTACCGCGCGCAATGAGGATTTTGCCCACCGTGCCATTGCCCCGGGCTGGCGCATGCTGTTGCAACCTCCGGCACAGGCGCAAGATATTGCCTCACGCTGGACGCGGGAGGGCGAGCGTGCCATCGATATGGAATTTGCCGATGGTACCATTTTCCTGCCGGACAATGATTGTTTTGGCGCCCAAACCCATCGCATTGCCCATCGCGGCAAGGCGCCGGAGGCGCGGATCTTAGCTGCGGCCTTTTTAATGGCCGCAAGCTGTGAGTGTGACAGCCTTACCTTTTGCTCTGAATTGCCGCTTGAGGAAATCTACACTGCCGCGCAAGTGCTTCATACCTACACCGGGCTTAAGGCTAAGCTTAGCTACGAGTTTTGTCAGGCTCGGCAAATGGATGAAAGCGCAAGTCAGAGCTTCTTGCAAGACTTTAAGGCCTTTATGGACGCGCTTTAATCATCACGGTCGTGACGACGAGGTGGCCGCTTGCCATCCTTCCTGTCCTTGCGGTCAGGCCGGTCAAATTTATTGTGTCTATTATCGCGATCTCTATCAAAACGCTTATGGTCACGATCTCGGTCGCGGTCAAATCTATCGCGCCTATCATCGCGATCGCGGTCAAAACGCTTATGGTCACGATCACGGTCGCGGTCAAACCTATCGCGCCTATCATCGCGATCGCGGTCAAAACGCTTATGGTCGCGATCGCGGTCGCGGTCAAATCTATCGCGTCTATCATCGCGATCGCGGTCAAAACGCTTATGGTCACGATCACGGTCGCGGTCAAACTTATCGCGCCTATCATCGCGATCGCGGTCAAAACGCTTATGGTCACGATCTCGGTCGCGGTCAAATCTATCGCGTCTATCGTCTCTATCGCGGTCGTAGCGATCACGTCTGTCATCATCACGCCCAGTCAGCTTATCAATGACCTCATCACGTCGCTCTTCTATTCTATCGCGCAGACGATCCAAGCCATTGTTATTGTCGGCCAGCAAAATGGCAGGACGACTGCTCTCTTCTGCCGCCTGTACAACTGTAGTCGGGATTAACATCACGCCAAGTGCAGTTGCCATTGCCAATAGCACAAATTTATTTTTTGCCATGGTAACCTCCATTTAAGTTGCCCCTTAAGCTTAATCCTAAGCCCTTAGGACAAACTTAGCTCCTAAATTTACTTAGAAAAATGGTTAAACTTTAAGACAGGCCGCAAAATTTGTCTCCAGCAAGACTACGGACAAAAAAATAGGGGAAAACCTTTTAGTTTTCCCCCACCAACTTAAAGAGACGTAACGTTACGCTACTTGTTGCTTACTTTATCGTAATGCTCTTGCTTGTACGTTGCTGCTTAAACTTAGGCAAAATTACCTGCAGTACGCCTTGGTCAAAAGAAGCTTCAATATTCTGCTCATCAATATTGTCAAAGCTAAAGCTACGGCTATAGGAGCCTTCGGTGCGCTCCTTTAAAAGATAACCATTGTCACCCTGCTCTTCCTTGACGCTGTGATGCTTTGCGCTAATGGTCAGCACACCATCGTCAAAATCAAGCTTGAGATCTTGTTTCTCCACGCCCGGCATATCGGCCGTCAGACAGTAGGCATCCCCCTTATCCTGAATGTCGGTCTTAAAGCTATCGCCATAGTTCATCAGCGGCGCAAAGTCATCGTCAAAGCTTGACAGCGGACGCGAAAACAGATCAAAAATGGTCAGCGGGGAATTATCTCTTCTCATTAAATTAGCCATGATTTCTTCTTCCTTGTGCAAATCTCAATGTCTTTAACAGGCGGCGCCCGGCACCGCCTCATGTTTAACTTTTTTTAAGCAAGCTTACTTAACGGCAATGCTCTTTACCTTAGCTGTAGGCTCGCTCTTGCCTAAAGTAATGGTCAGCACGCCATCGGCAAAGGCTGCTTCAATCTTTTCGCTATCGACATTGTCAAAGTTAAAGCTACGGCTGTACGAGCCTTCGGTACGCTCCTTTAACATATAGCCTTGCTCATCTTGCTCTTCCTTGACGCTGTGATGCTTTGCGCTAATGGTCAGCATGCCATCATCAAAATCGACCTTCAGATCTTCCTTCTTGACGCCCGGCATATCAGCCGTCAGCTTGTAATCAGCACCTTCGTCTTTAATGTCGACCTTAAAATCATCCCCACCAAAGGCAAACGGGCTGAAAGAGGCAAAGCTTGACAGCGGACGATTGAATAAATCCCAAATCGTGACCGGATTCTGTTGCTTGTTCTGATTTGCCATCTTTACCATATTATTGTTCTCAGCCATTTTATTTACCTCTCTTCCACATCTACCGCATGCCACCTTTGCGCTCTATGGGCGCCGGTGGCTTTAAATTCTGTATTTCCTTTTTCTTATCTTGTAAGCTCTATCGCTTACACTGTCTAAAGTGGGGGTGCTTCAGAAAAATTAAAGGGATTTTTTACCCTTTTATTTTTACAAACAAGACCTTGAAATTAGGCAAAACGTCCCCAAATAAGTATGGGTTTTTGACCTTGCACGCTCTTGGGGCTATGCTAAGGAATCTTTCTTTAAGGATTAGCCATGACCAAGCCACCAAGTGCGCTCTTACTTATCAATACCGGTAGCCCCGCACAGGCCACTTTGCCTGCTATTACGGACTTTCTACAACGCTTCTTTGCCGACCGTCAGATCTTTAGATTAAGTCCGCCGCTACACTTTGTTTTACGCACCCTCGTACCACGCCTGCGCGCACGCAAACTCTTGCCGCGCTATCAGGTGCTTAGCCTAGATGGCACCTCAGCGCAGCATTACTATCTGCCAAGGCTCTGTCAGGCTCTACAAAGTCCCACACTGACGGTGGCCTATGCCTTTTTATATGCCCCGCCGTACTTGCCTTACGTGCTTAAACACTTACAGCAACAAGGTATCGATAAACTCTACCTCTTGCCGCTCTACCCGCAAGACTCCGGCACCACTGTAGGTAGCGCCCAAGTGCAAGTGGACGCGGCCCTTAAAGCTCTTAACTTTAGCCCTAAGCTTACCTGGATTACAGACTATGGCACCCACCCGCACTTTATTGCCGCCATTAGTGCCCACTTACAACAGACCGTAGGCGCGTCATTGCAAGATTGTTGCGTGTATTTTTCCTATCACGCCCTGCCTGAGGCCTATTTAAAAGATAAGCGTGAGGCGCACTATATTAAAGCCTGCCTGCAGTGCTCACAGTTAATTGCCGCTCATTGTGGTCTTAACACCTATCACACCGTCTTCCAATCGGCCCTAGGGCCCATGCGCTGGCACGGCCCCTTTTTAGAACAGACGATTCTTGAGCATGACTTTACACAGCGCCCGGCGGTCGTGATCACGCCAGGCTTTGCCATCGATTGCCTGGAGACCTTAGGCGAAGTGGCACAAGAGACAGCGGCAATGGTGGCACGGAAAAAGCAGGCGCACTTTAGCTATGTGCCCTGCCTCAATGACACTCCACTTCAGCAAGCATGGATAAAAGCTTTATTGGCAGAAAAATTAATCGATGGGCGCCATTAAGCGCTTGGGGATGAGCATCCCGTCTTGTAATTGCGCCACGCCCAAAAAGCGTCCGTCAGGGGCACGGATAGCCAGCGGCTCGTGCATGTCAAAATCACGACTGTGCTTGACGACGGAAGCCAACGGTTGACGTACGCCATGCGTAAAGGCACTTGCGCGCGCTGACGGCAAGGTCAATTGCGGCAACCGGCCTACCGCCAAATCTACCGGCAATAAGAGCGCATCTAGCGCCGCAAAATCATCCGCGCTCTGCTTTTGATTGGCCATTTGCTGTAAATCATCCAAGCCAATCATCGTCGTCGGTAGCCCGGCCACCTCAGTGCGACGTAAGGAGGTCACATAAGCGCCACAGCCCAAATACTCCCCGATATCGGCAATTAAGGTGCGAATATAGGTGCCCTTAGAGCAATGTACTTCCACGCAAAAACTGTCGGCCGTGGTGTCTAAAAGCTTGAGCGCATAAATTGTCACGTCACGTGACGGGATCTCTACTTCCCGCCCTTGACGGGCATAGGCATATAAAGGCTTGCCAGCTACCTTAACGGCAGAATAAATGGGCGGAACTTGGGTGATGGGGCCGGTAAAGTGCGCAATAGCCTCCGGCAGGCGCGTAAGTGCATCACCCAGCGGCCGGCGCAAAATCACCTCCCCTTCCCGATCGGCGGTGGCGGTAATTTCGCCTAACTTACCCACCGCCACATAGCGCTTATCACCTTCAAGGAAAAAAGAGGAGAATTTGGCCGCCTGCCCAAGGCAAATGGGTAACAGGCCCGAAGCTAAAGGATCCAACGCGCCAGTATGGCCGCCCTTTTGCGCTTTATAGATGCCACGCACGCGCACCAGCGCTTGCGAGGAGGAAATACCCTCAGGTTTATCCAACAGTAAAATGCCGTTAATATCGCGTCTTGCCATGGAACTTTCCTCGTATTGCTTGCTACTTTTAGGCGCTTAAATGCGGCAAATTATACCCAATCAGCAAGGTGGCGCAAACTCCCCGCAAACGAAATTTAAGCCCCCTGAGCGCGACAATACCAAGCGCACGTCTTACTTGCCATCTGAGTGCTAATCCTAGGTATAAAAACCGCCCGCGTCATCTGACAGATAGTGCCCAGCCCAAGAAGTAGCACAGCCACGCATAAGCTTTTTTTCAGTAAATTTTCCTCTTGCTTTTTGCTCATCCTAGCATTTAAGGCCGCCCTTTAATGCAAGGCCGTGCGGGCCTAAACTTTACCTGCTGCAACCTAAAGATCTTTGTTTGCAAGAAGTAGGCACGCATAAAACTAATTGCATAAACTTAAGGCCATTGTTTTATAAAAAATTTAATAGACAAAGGTCTTAATTAGGTTAATAAAGTTAAATCGTGCCGTTTTTATGCTTTGTTTTACCAAAGATCATGGCCACATTACGCCTTGCCGCCGCCTCTGTGCATGCCGCGCATATTCTGTTTAAGGAGTATGGTTAGATTCTGCTTTTCTAGCTTAGGGGCAAGCTTTGACAGCATCTTCTCCGGGCAATTTTGCCAGCGGATCCTAGTTTCAGCCATGCTACCATCGTTGAAGATGGCGGAGGCTAGTCTGTATAAACCGTAGGCAATGTTATTAAAGACCGCCATAACTTTAATGGCGTGCTTATCCATAAAGGTGCAGCTCTCTTCCTTTAAAAAATCATCTGTCAAGCAATCAAATCCACCTACGATTTCCTCCCTGCTATCAATGGCTGCCATGATTAACTCAGGGTTAATGGCAGATGATACAAAGTATTGCTCAACGGGGGAGCAATCGGGCTTACCGGTGCGTTTATAACTTAACATGCGCACATAAGCTTTGGCGTGTGGGAAATCGTCTACAGTTAATTTATGGTCAATTAAAAAGATCTCGTAATGGCCTTGATTAAAATTAAAAGACTGACACTTTTTCTCGTTGAGGCGCATGACCTCTTTAATGTGCTCTTGCTTTGGCAGCTGATTTTCGTTGACGGTGAGAGTGTACATGCCCTTTCTTTGATGAATGCTTTCCAGCGTTTTTATTTGGCAGTGCAGAGCATCGGCGCTAACCATGGTGTTGCTAAGATTATAGCTTTGCAAAATGCGCTCAAATGCCGGGATCTCCGGCTCTTTATCATCAAGTAATCCTGAGGTTTGGCACACTGACGTAAAGCTGTCGAGTAAATTAAAGACATTAATATTACGCAAGTCTGTTTTTTGCTCGGAGCCATTAATGGCCGGGCCCTCTTTACTGATAAGTGAAGTTTTGTCCTGATCTTGCTTTAAGACACGGGCCGTGATCTTATGTAACAGGTCGCTATTCACCCCCTACGTAGAAAAAGTGGTCAACGGTATTATGGACTCACCCCTTCAAAGGAGAGGCGCAGAGGTCTTATTCTTCAGATAAGGCGATGTCTTGCCGGCTTTATTAAGAGA
>JAHLFG010000041.1 GCA_018883895.1 Candidatus Anaerobiospirillum merdipullorum | reverse complement strand
ACACAGAAGTGAAATGCAGAGATGCCGATGGTAGTGCCGCGTACGTCGGTGCGAGAGTAGGAAATCGCCAGGCATCCACTTTACATAAAGCGCACAGAGCGCTACCTTAAAGCACCGCAAGGTGCTTTTTGCGTTTCTAGGAAAGGAAAAATTATGGCCGATCGTAGCGCTGTCAAAAAATTAAGTTTAAAAAACCCGTGGCATCTCATTGCCTTGGGTTTTGGCTCCGGACTGTGTCCTAAAGCTCCGGGTACCTGTGGCTCGCTGGTAGCTGCCATTCCCTGTGGCTTATTGTTAGCCTGGCAGCTGTATGGGGTCTTGGCTGTGCTCTTTATGGTGACCTTTATCGGCGGCACCTATGCCTGTGCGCAGGCTGAAAAGGCGATGGGAGAGCATGATCATGGGGCGGTGGTGATTGATGAATTTGCCGGAATGTTTTTAACCGCTTTAACCGTCCCGGCGGGAATGGCCTTGTATGGCACCATTAGTACTTTTGTGCTATTTCGTATCTTTGATATTTTAAAGCCCTTCCCGGTAAGTTGGGCCGATAAAAAAGTTCCGGGGGGCTTGGGCATTATGCTCGATGATGTCTTGGCCGGACTTTATGCCGCCATCGCCAATTATCTGTTATTTGCTATCGTGCTCTAAGGGCTCTAAGCGCAGGCTTTGCGTAAAGGCAGTGCACAGCGGCGAAAGCTCTTTAAACAGCGCCGCACTTTCCCGTTGTTGCGCCTGCGAGCCTAAGATCTGACAGCTGCCCTGGGCAATGACCTCACCTTGCTTGATATCACGCTCGGCAATAAAGTTGTACATCTCAGGTAAGATGCCGTCGGCCGCTTTCTTTAAATAGGCGGTAAAACTGAGGTCAAATTGCTCCGCACTTGATGCCTCATGGCTAATCTGATACTCACCAAATAATTGTTGCTCTTTATCGTGAAAGCGCGCGAAGACAAAGTGTTTAAAGTCCTCAAAGGTGGTCGTCTGGGCACTAAGGGTCGGCTCAGCGATTAAACTTACCTGCAATTGCACGCGATTGTTAAGCCCCAGATAGCTGATAATAAGGCGCGTGGGTGAGGCGATCACACTTTCAGCAAAGGCTTGCGGCTTTAAAAAATGTACGCCAAGCGGAATATCCGGATGGGAAAATGAAGTTGGGGTGGTGGCCATTAAATCTTGCACCCTATATACCGGCGCCTCAGTAGCCGAAGTTTCCTGCGCTTGTGCCATATTATGGCAAGCAAATGCTAAGGTCAGGGCGCTTAGGATCTTAAGATAAGTTTTGCTCTTCACATTGAAAAACGTCATTAAGTAAATGAGGAAGCTTAAAACTAAAACCCCCCGTCCATAGGGCAGGGGGTCAACGTACGCGTATTTACTTAAAAATTAGTAAGCGTCGCGCAGCACTTCAAAGTAAGCCTGGGCATGGTTGCAAGCCGGGCATACCTTCGGGGCTTCAGTACCTTCATGGATGTAACCGCAGTTACGGCAACGCCAAATCACGGTATTGCCACGCTTGTACATCGTGCCTTCGGTTAAGTGCTTCCACAGATCGCGATACTGCTTCTCGTGCTGCTTCTCAGCAATAGCAATGCTTTCCATTACAGCAGCAATTTCCGGGAAACCTTCCTCGCGGGCTACCTTGGCAAAGGTCGGGTACATATCGGTCCACTCTTCGTTCTCACCGGCAGCGGAGGCCTCTAAGTTGGCAGCGGTATCACCGATCACGCCTGCAGGATAAGCAGCGGTAATTTCCACCGCACCGCCCTCTAAGAACTTGAATAAGCGCTTAGCGTGCTCTTTTTCCTGATTGGCAGTTTCAGTGAAGATTTCAGAAATCAGGACAAAGCCTTCCTTCTTGGCCACCGAGGCAAAATAGGTATAGCGGTTGCGGGCCTGAGATTCACCGGCAAAAGCAGTTAAAATATTCTTTTCAGTTTGGGTTCCTTTCAAGCTAGGCATCGAAAACTCCTTTTTTATACATATATTCGTAAGCTTGCTTACACCTTGCAAGCTTTATGATCGCTCTTAGCTTAATAAAAGTCAAATCATTATTTGCGTGGATGTGATGTTGATCGTTTGTGTAACTATATGTTAAATAAGGGTAAAATCTTGAGAGGCTTTAGGCTACGAGGGGTGGATAGGGTGGTCGGTGATGCAGGATTCGAACCTGCGACCCTCTGGTCCCAAACCAGATGCGCTACCGGACTGCGCTAATCACCGTAAAGTTGCGGCATTATAAAAACAAGAGGCGCATTTGTCAAATCGCCATGCTATTTTTTAGGAGTAAAGTCAGTTACTATGCGCGTGCTCTAGTATGTTTAAGGCGACCTTGGCCTGTCATCCTCAATCTAAGCCCCACGTCCCCTTACCTATAACCATTTTTAACGATCCCTTTCCCTCTGCTGGTGCTATTTATAAATATGTTAAGCTCGCTAGTGTTTAGCTAAAGCTCGCTTACCAAGATTGATGTAAGTCGCGTTTAAAACCAAAGATAAACGGCATGAGGCTTGGGGGTAACTTAATAGTTTCTCACTAATATCAGTTGATAAAGACGGCGCATGATTTGCAGTTGCACAAGGGGATCTTAAGCAAGTTGAGCTCGTCTTTCCTTTGCTAGAATGAGGGGGCAGATTTTACTTATTTAAATAAGGAGAGGCCATGGCAACAGCTTTAACGGAAAACGCCAAACGTAAGCTTGGCATATGGTATAACGCCAATTTTGATCCCGAAGTTGCTCAATTACGCGATCGTTGTGATGAATTGTGTTGGCAGTTTAACAATAGATAGCCAGAAGTCTCCACCTTCTGTAAGGTGGAGATGAATGGCTTACATGACCGTTGCTCATTATATTCTTTGGTGTACAATACAACTCATGCGCATTGACAGTACAATAAGGAAGAAAC
>JAHLFG010000040.1 GCA_018883895.1 Candidatus Anaerobiospirillum merdipullorum | reverse complement strand
TTGGATCAACATTCCGCGGTGCCTGTTTCCTGATAAGCGCAGTCCCCTGCGGGACTTAGGCTAGTCAACCTGGGCTTAAAGCTCTGCAGCTTCAAGCCCCCGCCTCTTTAGGCGGGGGTAGTTGACCTTTAGGCGGCGCTTTCATCTACGCCGGTGGCCATGCAACGATAGAGATTTTCTAAAGCATAGCGCTCGCGCATTTCTGGCAGCAGCACATGCACCATTACCCCACCTAAGTCCACCAAGACCCATTGTCCTTCGCGCTCGCCGGAAATTTGCGCGCCCTTCAGGCCCACCTTAGTTAAAGCCTCGAGCATGCGCTCGGCAATGGCGCTGACATGGCGTGTTGAGGTGCCGGAGCAAATTAACATGATGTCGGTGAGAATGGTATGGCCGTGCATATCAATTTCGACAATATTCTCGGCCTTTAAGGCCTCTAAACATTGCCGGCAGGCGGCGGCCAAACGATGCGAGTCATTTAAGCTTGCAGGGAGCTGTACCATAGATCCTCGAAAATTAATTTAAACAGAAAAATTGTTCATTTAAGCGTGCACTGTGCGTAAGGCCGCCAGTACCTTGTTTGGGGTCAATATTGCCCGGGGTCACCGTAGCGCCCTTGAGATTAACAAAGTCCGTGGCTTTGGCAATATGGGCACAAATTTTAATGATATAGGGCATTAGCGTATACATGCTGTGCTCTAGCTCGGCAAATTTTGCCTCATCAAAGTTTTCCGGTTGCTCTTTGACAAAAACGTTATAGTGCGCATGCGTTTCGGCCAAATATGCGGCGGCACTGTCTTTAAAGGTAGCGGCACTAAGCTTTAATTTAAAACGCTCCAGCGGCAAACCCGAGCTTTCAACCATGATGACGCCAAGCTCAGGCTCATTATTTTCATCAAGCATTACCGAAGCATAAAAACCGCCAAAATCGCGCAAAATCTCCGGCCATTGCTCTTGCTCGGCTTTTGTTAAATCGGCAAAGAAGGGCAGGGAGACGAAGATACTCCATTGCGGCAACGGATAGCAGGCGTGCAATAAGTCCGCCTCACTGCGACTGTCGGCAAAAATTTGTTGCAACCTAGCGTGGGAGGGAACAAAGATGCCCTTGTTAAAAAACCACGGGATGAGCACACTTGCTGAGTAGAGATAGTAAATCACGCTGATGGTTAAGGGATTGCGCTGTGAAGCCGGCTCTTTAAGTTGCGCGTCGGTAAAATTTTCCAATGGCTGCTTACGGCCCTTTAAGGCCTCATTAAACAGCGTTAATAAACGGTGATCGCGCAAGAAGCTTGCCTGTGGCAGAGCGCTATTTAACGCAAGTTCGCGCTCAATTAAGGGCGAGCCTACTAAGCTTGTGCACAAGCCCGGGACAAATTCATCTAAAGCAAAGCAATGATTTAAGAGGGTGCGCGCTTTGATATATGCCATGATGGGAAACTTTCCGTCAGCTAATTACAAACTAATTTGATGATGTATAAATTTATTAAGCGATTGCAGCAAGGGCAAAGCAGTTAATTGTTATATAACATTTTATCGAGGTGTGACTGTCCAACGTCGCTCATTGACGTGGGCGTCCTTCTTCCCGCGCCTAAGTATAACATGGACGCTTGCCGGCGTGCTGATCGCACGCTACTTTGCTACGCTAAACGCCGCTATTAAGACGCAAGTATTCAGTTATACGGACAAGTCGCCGGAGGTTTTACGCCACCTTGGTGGGAGCTTGGAGCAGTTCTCTTCCCTGCGCTTAAAGTCGTAAAAGTGATACTTTTGCACAAAGTATGACTTAATACGACTTTACTTAAGAAAGTATCCGGCAAGTTTCTTGCTAATAAGCAAGCGCTTAGGTGGGCATCAGGTGCTTTCCCTGCGCTAAATTAGCATTAAAGTTAATTATTTAATATTGTAAGTAAATAAATTGACGCATAAAAAGGATTAAGGCCCAAGTATACTTTTGCCCGTGGCACGCTAACGACTTGTTAGGGCGCAATGCAGACTTTAAGTGCCCGTGGCACACTTAGATAGCTTAAAGTCGTAAAAAAGCCACCTTGGGCATACGACTTTGATGCTTGACTACAGTAAGCTTGCGCTCATGTATTGGCCTTAATGCGCACTTTGTCTGCATAACTGAATTTGGCTGTCCCCATAGCTGAATTTCTTAGGGCTAAAGCTTAGGCCAGAGTAGGGGAAAAGGGCATAATGGCGCTTACATTTTGCTAAAATTTAGCCCCTATGATTATCCTTGCAGATAGGAGCGCGTAGCAAGATGGTAGCTTATGTGTTGGCAATGCTGATTTTTGGCACTATGGGCCCTTTGGTTAAATATATTAGTCTGCCAGCTGAAATCATCGCCCTCTCCCGGGGCTGCTTGGGCGCCCTTTGTCTGTGGCTTGCCTGGGTGGGGCTACGGCAACACTTTCAGCGGGAGGTTTTGCGTCGCAAGTGGTGGCTCTTGCTCTTATCGGGGGCGGCGCTGGGCTTTAATTGGATCTATCTTTTTGCCGCCTACAAATTAACCTCAGTGGCCTCGGCGACGGTGTGTTATTACATGGCGCCCTTAATGGTGATGTGCGCCTGTGCCCTTATCTATAAAGAAAAGGTCGGGGCCTTTAAATGGGGTTGTGCGGCGGTGGCTTTGTTAGGCCTGGCGTTAACGGCCGGATTTTTTGATGGCAACAGTGATGCCAAGCTCCCGGGCGTGATCATGGGCCTGCTGGCGGCCGGCCATTATGCGGTGTTAATCCTGCTCAATAAGAGTTTGCAGGGTTTGGGAACCTTGGAGTTAAGTGCGTTGCAATTAAGCTTAGCCGGGCTGATTTTATTGCCCTATAGCCTGTGGCAAGTGGATGTGAGCGCTTTAGAGTTAAACCTGCGTAGCGTGCTCTTGACGCTGTGTCTGGGGCTAGTGCATACGGGCCTTGCTTACTTACTCTACTTTGGGGCGCTACAGCGCTTATCCGGGGTGCGCATCGCCATATTCTCCTATATCGATCCGGCCGTGGCGGTGCTATTGTCCTTAACTTTTTTGCACGAGCCTTTAAGTACCGCCGCGCTAATCGGCGCTGGGTTAATCTTGGGGGCGGCCGCGGCCTCAGAATTGGTAAATTTCAGGCGCCGTAAAGCAGGTTAAAAACAATTTCCCCATGGCGGCATTTAATTTTTGGGGCGATAGAGCTGATGGGTGCGAATGTAGTTTAGTACCGGCTCACTTAACATATTGTGCACCAAGGGCGCGGTAGGGCTTGCTTGCACCGACAGGGCGGCCAATTGGGCGCGCAATTGTGTGGAGGAGACATCATCCTCCCGCGAGGGGACTAAAAATATTTTGCCCAAAGGCAGCATCGTGGCCTGTTTAAAATTCTGCTGATGCGGATCAAAGGGGACTAAATGCGCGCTTAAATAAGCTTTCAGCACCAGGTCGTTAATCTGTTGCAGGTCAAAGCGATAACCCGGGCGGGTTAAGACCACCAGATGAGCAAAGTCGGTCAGCTCCAGTCCGCGATGCCAGGTATGCAATTGCAAGAGGGAGTCCATGCCGAGGATAAAAAAGAGTCGGGCGTCGGCACCGTAATGGGCGCGTAGCTTACTTAAGGTGTCATAGGTATAGTGGCGCTGCGTGCTTTCCTCTTCTAAAGTGGAAACCTGATATTGGCGACAATTGAGCGATTGTAGCGCCAGCTTACTCATCTGCAGCCTATCTTGGTAGCTGGAAAACGAGCCTTGCTTGTGCGGCGGGCAGGCATTGGGGATAAGATAGATCTTATCTAAGTTAAAGTAGCGGCGCACCACTTGCGCCATATGCAGATGGCCCTTGTGAATGGGGTCAAAGGCGCCACCTAAAAAACCTAAAGCCTTAGGCCTGTCCATAGACCATCGCTCCAGGGACATTGACCGCCACCGCCATGGTTTGCAATAACGCTGCGGCGGCATCTAATTTAAAGTGCGCATGCAAGAGGGCACACTCCTTTAAGTTTAAGATTAAAAAGTTTAAGGTCGCAAGCGGCATCAGACGCGCCGCTTGCAAACAGGCGCTCTTTAAGGCCGGGGTGACAATGCCGTTTTTAAGCAGCAGCGCCTGCAACGTACGATCATCTTGTAGTTTTTCATCTTTAATTTTGACAATGACGTTCAGGCAGGTATCGAGCCTACTGATAATAAGCGGCACATTGGCCGCTGCGCCGCCACCGGAGGCGGCCATCACCGCATGCAAAATATTAAGCGCTCGGCTTCCTTGGCCGGAGATTAAGGCCTCAGTAAATTCAAAGGCTGAAAAACGACTGTCCTCGACAAAGTAAGTATCCAGATCATCTTGTGTAATCGCCCCTTGCTTGGCATTTAAGGCCATTAATTGCAAAGCCTGATCGATGGCGGTGAGGTTGCCTTCATTTAAGGAAGCCAAGAGGGCGGCCGTCGGCCTGTCGATGCTAAAGCCGGCTTTACGACAACGCTGGGCAATAAAATTAACCAAATCCGCGCCGCTTGGCGGGTAGATGATATTAAGCTGCGCCCCCAAATATTTTAAGTTGGCAATGGCGCTGTTTTTAAGCTCATTGCGCTTAGGCGGCTTGTCACTAGGTGCCTTGGGCGCCAATTTTTTAAAGGAAGCGTTCAGGCGCGGCAAATCAATGATGGCAAAAATCCCCGGGCGAAAGAACCTCGCGAGCGTGGATAAAACCTGCGCGGCGGTCTGATCGTAGTCGCGCAAATAAAACTTTAAGATGCGATCGCCGCCAAAGAGCCCGGGATCGCGCAATTCGTTCTCGAGCGCACTTAATTTGGCATCCGCACCGGTGGATTTAAAATCATCGAGGGTAAAGATGAGGTATTGCGCGTCAGGTAAGAGCGTGCGGGCCTTAGCTAATAGTTCGTCGGCGAGATCTTTTTTTAATAAGGGCTCATCCGAGCTTAAAAGATGAATTAAAGGAAAAGACTCAGCCATGAGAGCACCCATTTTGAATTAAGCTATCGTGGGCAAATTGTATCATGGGGTAGAGGAGAATAGGGGCGCGCTAATAGTAAGGCCGCCTGATATGGCGGCCTTAAGGCTTACATTTGAGTATTTAACGAGGCCGGAGCCTGATGCAAGAGCTTGGGCTCAACCGGCGGCAATTGCGGGTTGGTGTATTGCTTACCATTATTGAGATCATCTAAGGTCGTGCTTTGAGCTTGCGCGCCTTCAGCATTATCTTGCGCCTGTAGGGCCTCAATAATCGTCATCCCTTCATAAGGATTGGTAGTCTCTACTTTCGATGAAGGATCGTCCGCACTTTCCACCAAGTCCTGCGGCAAGGGTACGCGCGCATCCGGATCAGACTCGCGTCCCAAATAACCTAAGCGCAATACCATCTGCGAGGCTAACTCATCATAAGTCTCGGAGGTCACAATGCTCTCTTCATTATCCGAGGCCAAGGAATGGCCGGTCTTATTGAGCATGGCGCGGGTCAGCGAGTTTTTCATGATAAGTGGACGATGATTGGGAATGAGCAAGGTCATGGTCACTTGCACAAAGAGATTACGCTCTAGGGCCTGTGCGCGTGAGTCTACCGCCACCACTACGTTATTGACCGACGGAGTCGGTATAAGCAAAGTGGGCACCTTATCATCGGGGGTGAAGTTGCGATCGCCTTGGGCATTGACCTGCACACCGCTGACGCGCAATTTTTGCACCACCTTTTTATAGAACTCATGGTGGTAATCGCCTTCGATATTGATCTCCGGCAGTGCCTCATTTAGCTTGGTCTGATGCGGCAGATGAAAACCGCAGGCGCTGAGCACCACTAGGCTCAGCGATAGTAAGCAGCAAACTGCAAAGCGCACGGTTGATTACTCCTTGACATATCCTGAGCCTAGCATAGCACGTCTTTAGGCAGCCACGATATTGACTAAGCGTCCCTTGATGTAGATTACCTTGCGTACCTGCTTGCCCTCAAGGTGCTTGGCGACCTCAGAGGCTTCTAAGGCAGCCTGCTTAATCTCCTCTTCCGGAGCATCGGCGGCCACATTGATGCGCGCACGTACCTTGCCGTTAATCTGCACCACGATGAGGATGGAGTCCTCCTGCAGAGCCGAGGTATCAACCTGCGGCCAACGGGCTTCCTTATCAAGGTCGGCAGTATTGCCTAAGATCTGATAGAGCTTGTAGCAAATATGCGGCACGATAGGATAGAGCATTAAGACTACGGCGTTATAGAGCTCATAGCGTACAGCAAGTCCCACCTCATCCTTACGATCGTACTTGGCAGCAGCATTGAGCAGCTCCATGATAGAGGCAATGGCGGTATTGAAGGTCTGGCGACGGCCGATATCATCGGACACCTTGGCAATGGTGCGATGTAAGGCACAGCGCAGCTTCTTTTCCTCCGGGCCTAAGGCGGACTTATCAAGTTCCTTGCAGGCACCTTCAGCCACTAAATCGGTGACTTGCTTGTACAGCTTCTTTAAGAAGCGGTTGGCACCTTCCACACCAGACTGACGCCACTCTAAGGTAAGCTCTGCCGGCGAGGCGAACATCATAAAGAGGCGCACGGTATCGGCACCGTACATGCGTACCATATCTTCAGGGTCAATACCGTTATTCTTGCTCTTGGACATCTTAATCATGCCCTCGTGCGTCAGCTCATGGCCTTCGGCATCGACCGCCTTGACGATATTGCCTTTGCTGTCACGGGTGACAATGGCATCAAGCGGCGAAACCCAGACGCGGGCACCGGTCTCATTGACATAGTAGAAAGCGTCGGCAAGCACCATGCCCTGGCACAGTAAGCGCTTGAACGGCTCATCACCGCTGACCATGCCTGCATCGCGCATTAACTTAAAGAAGAAGCGGGAGTAGAGCAGATGGAGCACGGCATGCTCAATACCACCGATGTACTGATCGACCGGTAACCAATAATCCGCGGCGCTACGCTCAACCATGCCTTGTTCATAACGCGGTGAGCAGTAGCGGGCAAAGTACCATGATGACTCCATGAAGGTATCAAAGGTGTCAGTCTCACGGGTAGCTTTGCGGCCTTCATAGGTGGTCTGATACCAATTAGGATCGGTCTTAAGCGGCGAGTTGACGCCATCAATCTTGACATCGGTAGGCAGGGTTACCGGCAAATTCTCCGGCTTCTCCGGCACAATTTCACCGGTGTCATCTAAGGTCAGCATCGGGATCGGGGCACCCCAATAGCGCTGACGAGAAATACACCAGTCACGCAGACGATAATTGACCTTACGCTTACCAATGCCCATGCCCTCAAGCTTGGTGGCAATGGCGTCAAAGGCTTGCTTGAAGTTCATGCCATCAAATTCACCGGAATTGCACAAAATACCGTGCTCGGTGAAAGCTTCAGTGGCTAAATCCGGAATGTCGCCATTTTCCGGGCGAATCACGGCTTTAATCGGCAGATTGTACTTCTTGGCAAAGGCGTAATCGCGCTCGTCATGGCCAGGCACAGACATCACGGCACCGGTGCCGTAATCCATGATAACGAAATTGGCCACTAAGACCGGGAACTTGGCGCCAGTTAGCGGATGAATGGCATATAAACCCGTCGGCATGCCCTTCTTTTCCATGGTGGCAATATCGGCCTCGGCAAATTTTTGCGTGCGGCACTCTTGGCAGAAGGCGGCTAATTCCGGGTTATTTTCACAGGCTTTCTTGGCCAGCGGATGATTGGCGGAAATAGCCATATAGGTGATACCCATAAAGGTATCCGGACGGGTGGTATAGACGGTGACGGTATCGTCCATGCCATCAATCTTAAAGGTGATCTCCAGACCCTCGGACTTACCAATCCAATTGCGTTGCATGGTGCGCACGCGCTCAGGCCAACCATCTAATTTGTCGATATCCTGCAGTAATTCCTCGGCATAGGCGGTGATCTTTAAATACCACTGCGGGATCTCACGCAACTCGACCTTGGAGTCGCAACGCCAGCAACGGCCATCCACGACCTGTTCGTTGGCCAGCACGGTCTTGTCGTTAGGGCACCAGTTGACGGTGGAAACCTTCTTGTACACCAGGCCCTTTTTGTACAGCTCGGTGAAGAACTGTTGCTCCCACTTGTAGTATTCCGGGCGGCAGGTGGCCACTTCACGTTGCCAGTCATAGGATAAACCTAAGGACTTGAGCTGACGCTTCATATAGGCGATATTGGCATAGGTCCAATCTGCCGGCTGGGCCTTATTCTTAATGGCGGCATTTTCGGCCGGTAGACCAAAAGAGTCCCAGCCAATCGGAGCCATAACGTTTTTGCCCTGTAGGCGCTGATAACGCGCAATCACATCACCGATGGTGTAATTACGTACGTGACCGATATGCAGCTTGCCTGAAGGGTAGGGGAACATTACCAGGCAGTAATACTTTTCCTTAGACTTATCTTCAACGGCATGAAAGGTCTGATGCTCCTCCCAATACTGCTGAACTTCCGGCTCAATCTCCTGCGGATTATAGGCAGTGTCATTGGTTGCCATAGTCGTGATAGCTCCGTTAATCTCTTGCTGTGCCAACGCGTAAACACGCGTAGGCGGGTAAAAAATCCAAAATAGGGTACGCCGACCGTAAGTTTGCGGTGCACTGTTAAAATAGCTCCCTATTTTGCCATGAAAAGCGCTGGTCTGCCGCAAAAATGCGCGCTAACGCACAAAATTTTCCGCCCTCTTGCGCTCTTTTTGTGCACTGTGCGCGCAAAACTGCGGTGCAGGGCTTTGGTAACGGCCCTTAAAGGCATAAAATAACGCTACTTTGTAATCAGTTTAGCTATCCAATTGAGGATTATGATGCGCAAGCTTACCGCTCTCACGGCTCTGTTGCTAAGCGGGGCCATCTTCAGTGCCGCCGCTTTTGAAGAAACAACTCGCAATAATGTGCCAGATAGTGTGATTTTTCACAGTTATCCCTTAACCGAGAGCACGCAGATTGTCGGCAAAGACGAAACTTATTTAATTGACCCGCAAGGCGTGACGACGCTTGAATATGTGGCTGCGCACTATAAATTGGGTCTGTCGAACATGATTGAGGCCAATCCCTTGGTCGATCCGATTGTGCCGCTTAAAGGCAGTAATCTGATTGTTCCGCTACGGCTTATTTTGCCGCAGGCCAAGCGCGAGGGCATAGTGATAAACTCCCCGGAGATGCGCTTGTACTATTACCATGACAATGTGGTCGATGTCTTTCCCATTGGTATTGGTGAAGTGGGCAAGGGCACGCCGCTAAATTGGGTGACTAAGGTCGAGCGTAAGCGCGCTAACCCTACTTGGACGCCGACGGCGCAAATGCGCCGTGAAGCGGCGGCAGCCGGCGAGCCATTACCTGCCGTGTGGCCGGCAGGTCCGGATAACCCGATGGGCTTGTTTGCTTTATATGTGGGTAAACTCTTTGCCATTCATGGCACCAATGCTGATTTTGGTATCGGCCTGCGGGTCAGCCACGGCTGTGTGCGTCTGCGCCATGATGATATTGAATACCTGTTTAATAATGTACCGGTCGGTACGCGGGTGGCCTTTATCAATCAGCCGCTTAAATATGTTAAGACGCCGGATGGTGCCATCTATATTGAGGTCCATCAGCCGCTGTCGCGCACCGTCGAAGAATTTGAGCAAACGCAAAATCAGCCCTTTGATTTCACCCCGGAAGATCAGGCCTTTTTTGCCGATCCGGAAATTGATCAGGAAATTTTGCAACGCGCCTTGCAAGAGCGCAATGGCCGGGTGATTTTATTAAATCCGGCAAAGTTTTAGCATTTAGCGCTATTTTGCGCTATGCTGAGGGTATTACGAAGTTAACGCAAGCATAAAACAATAATAAGCGGAAAAAACATGTCTTATCGCCTGTTGCCAGTGGCTTTAGCTGTGGCTACCGCACTGTCAGTGTGGGGAGCTCTCCCCGCTTGCGCCCAAGATAAGCTTGTTCCTGCGCCAAAAAGTGTGCCTACCCTTAAGGCCTTGACGTCACCGCCTCAGAGTGCGCCTGATCTGTTTACCCTTGATACATCGCGTTTTGCCATTAGTTTAAATTCAGGCCTGGGCATAGAATTAATGTCGCGCTATGATCTGCGCGGGGAAATGATTGCTAGGCAAAGACTGTTGCCTCAGGCTCCGGCCTTAATCGCTCTTCCGTATGTAGATAGTTTGTTTGCCGCCGATAAGGCCCATCAGGCCGGCCTTACTTTGCCTTTTCTATGTTTAAGCAGTGTCACCGGGATGGCACATTTGGAGGCGGTAAGTGAGCTTGAGGTCAATGGTAAGAGTGCAAGCCAAAACTTTTTAGAGCAGCGCAGTAATGCCGCCATTGCCGCCAACGCCGCGGGGATCATGCACAGTGAAGTGCCATCTTATGATCCTAAAGCCGGTTTAGCCTGGCTCCAACTGCCCAAGGCCCATTTACAGCAAGGGGTGGTCAATGAATTAGCCGCCTTGCCGCGCAATGGCTATAAAGTCAATTTACAGGCTACGGCCTTGCGTACTTTGTGGCAAAACTTGGCGCTGTATTCGCATGTCGATAGCCAGGGCTTTAAGCTCCCGGCCTCGCCTTTTGATAAACATATCTATGCGCGTTTTTTAGGGCGCATGCTAAATGGTGATAGTTTTGCCGCTTTGGGCAAGGGCTGTAGCTTAACGAGCGAGCAAAATTGTGGCTTGTACTTTGTAGGTGAGCATGTCTTAGCCTTACTTAAAGATAGCGGGCGCCATTCACCTTTTTATATTGAGGATGATCTCTATGGCATTCCCCTGCGCATGGATGAAAACGCGCAACCGCAATTAGTTTTGCGCGCGGCAATGGGCTCGGATTTTAACTTTGTAAATTACGCCAATTTATTGGAATTAGAGTTGGCCGTGTTGCAAGATCTCGGCTATGCCGTCAATCCGCGCGTCCATTATGGCTATTCGGTCTATAACTTTGGTACCAAAGAAGAGCCTTTGCGTCAGCAGCTTAATTTGCGCTATGCCGCTTTAGATGCTAAGGGGCGCTATACCCGCCTGCCAGCACAGGCGCCTTTAGGGGTGGGCTTGCATGTTTACGGCTCCTATAACGATCTGCATGCGGCAGGATCGATTTTAACTAAGGGTGCAGGTGCCATCGGTGTGCGCATTGATGGCAGTAACAATCGCCTCATTTTGCCCTATTTAAGCCTCATCATGGTCGATGGTCCCCAAGGCGCTGGGGTGGTGGTAAGTAATGGCCATGACAATGTGTTAAGCCTTGAGGGACGGGTGCATGCCCCAGGGCTTGAGGGCGTGGGGGTGATGGCATCCTTTGGCGATGATATTTACTCTAAGCTTACCGAAGCGCAAGGCTCGTGGCAACGGACCCGCGCGGTGCCCTCAGAAAGCGGGCCACGGGCGGATAAATTACCTTTATTTAGCGCCCAACAAGGAGCGCTGTGCAGCAAGATTAATGTCAGTGGCCAAGTTGAAGGCAATCAGGCGGCCATTTTTATTGCTGACAATGCCATGGTACAGGAGCTTAACTTAAACGGGCAGGCCATGGTCAAGGGTGACATCATTATTAAATGGCAACCGCAATTACAGCATGACACCGCCGGCGCGCCTTATTGGCAGGGGATGGCCCCGCAACTGGAGGCGGGCTTTTTAGGCGCGGTTTTACAAGTACCGGCCAATACTCCCTTTGAGCAATTGCAAACTAAAATGCACTTGGGGCTTAAGCGCTCCATTGCCGCCGCTACAGGTGAGAGTGCCCATGTAGGCGATCCTAATGCGCAGGTGCGCATTAACGGCAATATTGAGGCGCCGGCTACGCGCGTGATGCAAATTGATGGACGGGCGGAAATTAAGGGTAATTTTAATGTCCATACGCTCCATCAATACCGTGGTCTGTTACGGCTTGACCTCCCGCTTGAGGGTAAGGCGCAGCTGCAAGAGCTACGCTTGGATGCCGGGGCGGTGCTTGATATCGTCAACGGCCATGGTGATACGCTGGATATTGGGCAGGGCTTTTTTAATCGTGAGTCCAGCATCCGCGTGGATGCGGCAAGCGACGGCATATTACTTGACAAGCTTAACTTTATTGACGGTACGCATTCCAATTCCGGGTATTTAACCTTAGAGCCGGCGGTAAGTTTTGAGGTTTTAAAAAGCCTGGCTTCCGACCCCAAGCGCTTTTTAGACTTTTTGTCCAACTTTACCAATAGTGCCAATGCGCAATTTAAAGATGAAGAAGTCTTTATCGCCTTCCCCAAACGGATCTGGGATAACGGCGGGACCTATGGGCGGGAGGTAAATTGCTCGGCGCGCGGCTGTCGGATTGGCGATTTTGTGCGCTCCTATCAAGAGCATCAACCTGAGGTGGCCACCTGGCGCTATCTCTTAAGCGCAGGCGGCTTGGTTTTGCTCTTGGCACTGACCTATTTATACTTTAGCCTGCCGTGGCTGAAGTTAAAGTGTCATCAATTATTACGCCTGTTTAAGTAAAGCTATTCAAGCGTAAATTAAGGTGCACCGCAGGTCCTGAAGGAAGGTGCACCCTTACTTACTTACTTACTTACTTACTTACGGACGTACCAATTGCTCTAAAGCCTCGCGCTGACGATTGCGCGGTTTGCGGCTATGCCACAGTCCGATAGTAAATAAGAGTAGCGCAAGGACGATGGTGCTCGTTTCCCCTAAACGCGCATAGGGCGTAAGTCCGGTACGCGTTTGCACGGTCACGCGCAACACCCCGCTTTGCTGTTGGGCTAAAGCTTTAAGTACCTTGCCATCCGCGCCAATTAAGGCCGTCACCCCGGAATTGGTGGCGCGTAGCATTGGCTTTTGTAACTCCAAGCAGCGCATGCGGGCGATATTTAAATGCTGTATGGGACCTGCAGTCGTGCCAAACCAGGAGTCGTTGCTAAGCATCAAGATAAAGCCGGCCTCCTTAGTATTTAGCGCATTGATAGCCTGCGGGAAGATAGACTCATAGCAAATGGCCGGAATAGCATAGCTGTCAAATACTTGCAGGGGGCTTTGCTTTTGAGCGCCGGGGCTGAAGGATGACATCGGGAAATTGAAAATGGAGCCTAAGGGTCGCAATAGCGTAGCAAAGGGTACCACTTCCCCAAAGGGTACCAATTTGCGCTTGTCATAGCGGGGCAGATCGGCGCTTGTGGCAAAGGTCGCGTTGTCGCCTAAGAGCACTAAGGAATTGTGTACCTTATCTTGCTTATCGCGATGTTGCACCCCGGTGATAAGTAAAGCGCCTTTTTCATGGGCCACAGCGTTGAGGGATTGCAAGATGTCCTCAGCGCGCTCCATCAGTAGCGGCACCGCCGACTCAGGCCAGACAATTAAACGCCCGGGGGCTAATTCATCTTGCGTCAATTGCCAATAGGTTGCTAAGGTGGGGGCTACCATCTCCGGACGCCATTTGACGCTTTGGGCGATATTACCCTGCACCAAGGAGGCCTCTAGCTTGTCCTGTGGTGTGGTGAAACTTAAACCGGCGCACATCACGCCTACAATGAAAATCAAGCCGGCAATGGGCAAGAAGATAAATTTACGATAGAGCGCTAAGGCAATGGCTGCGGCGCACAGATAAAAGAGCAGATTGATGCCATGTACACCCAAAAGTGGCGCAAAGGCCGACAGCGGTCCTTGTAGCGCACTATAGCCGACATAGACCCAGGGAAAACCGGTAAAGAGCCAGCCTACGATATAGTCAGCTAGCACCCAGGCAGGCGGGAGCAGACAGCAGATAAATTCGGCGCGTTGCTCTTTAAAGTAGCGTTTTAAAAGCGCGCTTAACAGGGCATAGGGCAGGCTTAAATAGAGCGCGAAGATAAAGACCACCAGCCACGATAAGGGCACTGGCAGTGCGCCAAAATCTTCAAGCACAAAGTTAAGCCACCACAAGGAGGCGGTACAAAGGGCGGTAAAGTAGGACCATACCATCCAAAAGATTTGCCCGGGGCGCTGATAAAAGGCGCATAGGGCTAAGCTCAGGCTAAGCCCTGCCAAGGTCAAAGGCCACATCCCTAAGGGGGCAAAGCCGCCTGAGGTTAAAAGGCCTAAGAGCGTAGGAAAGAGGATTGTTCCCCATTTAGTAGAAAAAAGGCGCTGCCAGAGCGCCACATCACCTAACTTTTCTAAATAATAGCGTAGCTTATTCATCGTCTTCCTCTTGCGCCGGACCCACATGGACCTGTAAGAGCTGTACTTGATGGCGCGTGGCGGTTACTACCTTAAAGGTAAAACGCCCGACCTGAATACTTTCATCCTTAGTAGGCAGATGGCCAAAGACATGAATGACTAAACCGGCGATGGTATCGACATCGACCTTAGGTAGGGTGGTTTGGAAATAGGCATTGAAATCTTCAATCTTGGTCAAGCCCTTGACCAAATAGCTATCCTTCTCCGCGCCTTTGACGATATTCGGGGTATTAGTGACGGTGGCATCATATTCATCGCTAATATCACCGACAATTAACTCTAAGATATCTTCAATGGTCACCAGGCCGCATACGCCGCCAAATTCATCGACCACCACCGCAATATGCAGATGCTTTTCCTGAAATTGCTTTAACATCGAATCGACGCGCTTGGTCTCCGGGACAAAGACGCATGGGCGCAAGATGTCCTCTAAACTTTGCGGCATTGGCTCGATGCCGGCGGCATAGGGGAGGAGATCTTTGGCGTTTAAAATGCCGATGATATGATCTTTATCTTCCAGGCTCACCGGGTAACGGGAATGGCCATGCTGGGCAATGATGCGCACGGCATCGAGAATGGAGCTACGGCTGTCGATGGTGATCATCTGCGAGCGCGGGATCATGATGTCCCCAATGCGTTGCGTCGAAACATCAAAGACTCCGCGAATCATTTCTTCGGTGTTTTCATCAATAATGTCGCGCTCTCCGGCCTCTTTAATTACTTCAGCAAGCTCGGTGCGCGTATTAGGGCGCATGCCATGCCACATGCGCTTGAGTAAATTGTCCTTGTCTTTATCTTTATCTTTGCGATCCCACATCGACAGACGAGTCCTCGGCTCGTGGTAAATTTATGATTTTATCCTCTTGATTATAACAAGCCTGTAGCTTATTTCTCCGCCAAATACGGATCGGCAAAGCCCAAAGACATCACGATTTTACTTTCCAAGGCTTCCATTACGGCTGCCTCATCATCTTTAATATGGTCATAGCCCAAAAGATGCAGACAACCATGGACGATAAGATGGGCACAATGCTCGCTAACGCTCTTGCCTTGCTCCATGGCCTCACGATGCAATACCGCAGGACAGATGACTAAGTCGCCAAGTAAAGGCAATTGCACTTCAGGCGGACACTCAAAGGGAAAAGACAGGATGTTGGTCGGTTTGTCGATATGCCGGTAGTCGCGATTTAGCTCCTGAATTTCCTCACTTTCAACAAAGCGTACCGTAATTTCGCTTGGCTTCGTGTGCCCGGCTGCCAACAAGGCAGCCTGCGCCCACGTGCTGATATCATTTTCATCAGGCAAGGTGGGATCGTCTTGGGTTAGAGCCATTTGCACATCAATATTAAGTTCCATGTTACGACCTATGTTCTTCTTTAAGCTCCACCGGCGCTACCGCAGGGGCACCGGAGATGGCTTCAGCTAAAGCTTGCCTACGTTGTTGCGCTTCCTGGCGCTTTTGCTCTTTTTCTTGCGCTTCTTTCTTTTCAAAAGCGGCATAGGCATTGACGATGGCGGCTACCACCGGATGGCGTACTACGTCCACCGCTGAAAAATAGGTAAAGGAAATGCTGTCAATGCCTGGCAGTACTTCCAAAGCCTGCTTCAGGCCCGAGCGCACCGCGCGCGGCAAGTCAATTTGCGACGGATCGCCGGTGATGACTGCTTTGGAGTTAAAACCGATGCGGGTGAGGAACATCTTCATCTGCTCGACGGTGGTGTTCTGCGCCTCATCTAAGATAATAAAGCTGTCATTGAGCGTACGGCCACGCATATAGGCCAAGGGGGCGATTTCAATAATCTGCCGCTCAATTAATTTTTCCACTTTCTCAAAGCCGAGCATTTCAAAGAGCGCATCGTACAGCGGGCGTAAATAGGGATCGACCTTTTGAGATAAGTCACCGGGTAAAAAGCCTAACTTTTCTCCTGCTTCCACGGCCGGACGGGTGAGAATAATGCGGCGTACCTCATTGCGCTCCAAGGCATCCACCGCCGCGGCCACCGCCAAATAAGTCTTACCGGTACCTGCCGGGCCGACGCCAAAATTGACGTCATGGGTGGTAATGGCGGCCACATATTGCGCTTGGGTCTGCGTGCGCGGCTTAATCACGCCACGCTTTAACTTTAACGTGGAGGCTTTGCCATATAAAGCCGCGATGTCCCCGCGCTCGTGGTGGGGCAGATCTTCCCCTTTATCTGCGGGGGGAATATCATCTTCCCCATCATCTTGCAATAAGACACGGCTTTCTAACAGCGCCAAATGCACCTTATCGGGGGTGATGTATTGGGGCTTACTATGCCGGCCTAAGGGAGCTGTTTCCACATAGAGATCTTTTAAGATATGGCAGGCCGCTTTCACTTGCCGCTCCCCGCCACTTACCTGAAAATGAGCGTCATTATAGGCAATCGTGATATCAAGGCGCTTTTGCAACATACGCAGATTTTCATCTTCAGGGCCAATTAAAGCCGCCAGGCGACTGCGCTCGGCCGGCTCTAAAGTAAAATCTGCAGTAAAGGGTTTAGGCATGGACTAATTCTCCTTTTAAGGTATGGGCCATGACTTGAGTGATTTTAACGCGCACCATCTGCCCGATAAGCTCCGGGCTACCTTCAAAAACTACAATATGATTACTCGAGGCGCGCGCTTTTAATTCCGCGCTATTTTTACGCGACGTACCTTCCACCAAGACCTCTTGCACGGTGCCATCAAGGCTCTTTGCTATGGTGGCGGCACTTTCTTCGAGCAAGGCTTGTAATTGATAAAGCCGCTCTTTTTTTACTTCTAAGGGCGTCGGATCGTCCATTAAGGCTGCCGGTGTGCCGGGGCGCTTGGAGTAGATAAAGCTAAAACTTTGATCAAAACCGATATCGCGCGCAAGTTGCATGGTATGAGCAAAGTCTTCGTCCGTTTCTCTGGGGAAACCGACGATAAAGTCTGAGGATACATGAATATTAGGGCGCACGGCGCGGATTTTGGCAATTAAATGGCGATAGTCATCGGCGCGATAATGGCGGCGCATTAATTGTAAGATGCGATCTGAGCCGCTTTGCACCGGGATATGCACGTGATTGGCAATTAGCGGCAGATCGGCAATTGCTTCAATAATATCGTCGGTAAATTCCATCGGATTGGAGGTGGTAAAGCGAATGCGCTCGACCCCTTCTACGGCCGCCACTGCATAGAGCAGGGTAGAAAAATGCACCGTATGGCCGTTTTCATCAAGGCCGCGATAGGAATTGACGTTTTGCCCCAACAGATGAATTTCCTTCACCCCATGGGCAATATGTCCTTGCACCTCGGCGATGATGCTCTCAAGCGGGCGACTTTCTTCTTCGCCGCGGGTATAGGGCACAATGCAATAGGAGCACTTATTCGAGCAGCCTTCCATAATGGTGACAAAGGCGGACACGCCACGTGCCCCTTGCTCCGGGAGGGCATCAAATTTTTCTAAGGCATCGGCCTCCACTGCAATTTGCGGGACGCCTTCAGTTTTAAACTTACGAATAAGCTGCGGCAGACGATGCGCGGTGCGGGGGCCAAAGACGATGTTCACGTCCGGGCTTAACTCAATAATCTTTTGCGCCAGCTCCGCTCCGACACAACCGCCTAGCGCGATGATGGTATGGTCATTGATGATGCCCTGATGGCGCCAGCTTAACAATTGATTGAAGACCTTATCCTCGGCCTTAGCGCGTACTGCACAGGTGATAAGGACAATCACATCCGCCCCTTGCGGGGTGGCCAATTGCTGCAGGCCAGAGGCACAGAGCAGATCGCTGATGCGTTCACCGTCATAAACATTCATTTGGCAGCCCCAGACGGCCGTGTAGAAGGTGCCGTGCTGCAACTTAACAGCAGAAAGATCAAAGGTCGTGGTGGTCATAAATATGCTTAATTATTCTCCAGGGGGGCAAGCATCTGCCCCATTTAGTATTCTATGCATTGCAAAAAGAGTTTTTCCATGAGCGAATAATCGCCCCCAAAGGAGGCGATACTTGCCTCACGCATCCGCTCTGGCTCTACTCCGGCATAATTTACCTTAACCCCGCGGCGGGCTAGCAATTGGCGGATAAACTCACGTTGCGCTCTCCCATTACCATCCCGAAAAGGATGAATGGCGTTAATTTCACTTAAATAGTAGGCTGCTTTAAAGGCAAGTTTATCTTGAGGGCAGGTGCGTAATAAATCTTCAGCGCGCAATTTATCCATTAGTTTTTCCAGTTGCGGACGAATATAAGCGGCGCGGCAGAAAAAGAGGCCCTTGGCAATTTCAATGCGGCGAAATTGTCCTGCCCAGGAGTAGATATCCTGGAAAATATAGTGGTGAATGGCCTGTAAGTGTGCCACATCAAAGCTCCCCGGTATCGGGTGCTTATATAGTTCGATTAAACGGGCGGCGCTTAGGGTACGTTCAGCTTGGTTCAGGAGTTGAGGATCTTGCAGACTAAGCCGATTAATTAGTACGTCGCTTCCGGGGTAACAGTAGATAAGATCAGCTTCTGCGCTCAAAATTCAGGCAGCCTTTTGCTTCTTGATGGCATTCTTGACAAAATCCAAGAGCTCAGCAAAACTAATGCGCTCGGCGGCAAAATCGCGTAACAGCTGCTCTTCAGCGGCCGTTAAATGCAGATTTTCCATAGCTAAACTAGCTTTAATTTCATCAATTAACATTGATAACCTCATTAGCAGAATTACCCTAAATTATAAGCTAGATCACACTTTTATGCAAGATAAGTCGCAAGCGGACTTAGGGTGGCATTGCCCTAAGCGTGCGCTAATTTTTAGTTTTTACAATGATGGCTAAATGAGGGCTAAATGTCAGCAATGGGGGAGAAAAGGCATGGCAGTACCCATTATCCATACTTTATGTACGCTAGGCTTAAGTGCCGTATTGCTTGCAAGTAGCGTGCAGGCACATCCTTTTGAGCATTTCTTTGCACAAGGCGGTCATCATGGCCCGCGTGGTTTTCAGCGCATGGAGCAGACCACCATTGCCGATATTAAACGCAATGGCCGGGATGATGAATATGTGATCTTGCGTGGCAGTTTGACCAAATACTATGGCGATGAGTCCTATGAGTTTCGTGATGGCAGTGGCGACACCATTGAAGTAAAGCTCGATGATGATGAGGATTGGTCTTATTTATCCAAGGATGAGCCCATCTTTATCTTAGGTAAATTAGATGTCGATTGGTTCTCGCTTAAAGTTGACGTCAAGCGCGCCGTGCCGGTCAGTAACTATAGCAATTCAGCGCGCTGACTTTTATCAATGAGATAGCCACACCCCTACGCCTGATCTAAAGCCGGGGTGACGATAACGCCAGGATGGCCAATAGGTCGGTAATTGATAGGGTCGATAGTAAGGATAATACCAATGCGGACTATAGGTGGCAGGATAGGGACCGCGTTGCATCTTTTGCCGTGCGCTGTCAGTGGTATTTATGGCAGGAGCAGGCGCGGGCTGATTGATGTTTTGTCCGCGTAATTCTTGCGCACGCTCATAGGCCCGCTGTGTCACCTCTTGCATATGCGCCGCGTCGGCGCTGTCGTCACTTAAAGGTTTATAGGGCCCAAGCATAGCGCCATTAAGCGAACCTTCTGGGGCAGGTGGCGTGTCCTCAGCTATGGCCGCCGCTGCCTTGCCCTCAGGGGAAGAGGCAATGCGGTCATAATCAATCTTATAGCTGTCGGCAATGCTACTACAGCCCATGAGCGCAAGCGCTAGGGCACTTACCAGCATGGTGGCGCGCCACTTAAAGTTAAAAGCTGACATGATTCCCCCTCCTTTAGGCCCAGGCTACCGATAATCTATTCTAGTAGGCTGACACTTAGGAAAAAGTTAGCATCATAAGTAGTGTAAGATAACTTATTTAGTAAAGTAGCAAATTAAAGCGCCCACCTACTTGGAGCGCTTAAGTAATGATTAAAAATTTATGTAAAACCATGGATTTCTATTCTGCGGCCGCAAAAAAAAGCATGTAAAGGGAGACAGGCGGTGACGGTTAACACGCATCCTGAGTTAAAAGGGGGCTTTTGCACCAAGAAGAGCGGTAAAACTTACGGGGTTTTTCAGGCCAAAGCCTATTGGAATGCGGAAAAAGGTTATACCGCCAAGACCTCCCGCCGTCAGATAGGTTGCATCAAGAGCTCCGACGGCTGTGGCGAAATCATCTTTAACGCCCAATTTTTAAGTGAGCATCCGGAGTTTGCCAACTGGCGCGTGATAAGAAAGGGCAAGGGGCGCAATCAGCTAAGCTTTGAGCACCGCAGGGCGCAAGAGGCGATGGCCGATGAGCTATGGGCAGCGCATGATCAAAGAAAGAGCGCAACTGCGCCTTATGAAAGTAGCCGCCACGGTAAGTTTAACAGTTGCTATCTGTTACGCGCCTTTATACGCGCAAGTCTTAGTGGGTAGGCGCTACAGGCGCTGATGGATGAGCATTGGTATCGCTACTTAGAGCAACTTGTCATCAATATCATCCTGCAGGGCAGGGACTATCTTACAAGCAACGCTGCGCAAGGGAAAGGAGCGCCTGAAGGCTTGGCCGGCCTTAACGCTTATTTGCTTGAGCACGCAATAATTCCGGCCTTTGGTATCTACAAGGCGGCCTTACTTGAAAAAAGTGCCATGAAGGATGGGCTTAAGCTATGCGCTACATAGCTCCCTTAGCTACAAGGATGAGCCTACGGTTCATGCCCTGAGTGTATTTGACGGCGCAAGTGGTGAGCTGTGTGGCTTAAAGCTCTTCGCCGGGGTTAAAGATAAGGCGCAGTCCTTTACCATCTTGTTCAGGCCTGCGCTACGCAGCCTTGCGCCAAGCCTACGTTGGTGGGTGATAGTCAATATTGCACCACGCACCATCTCTCTTTATGTTATGCCACGGGGCTTAATTTTGTCTTTAATAGTGATGCCACGCGTAACGGGCATCTGAAGGCGCTGATTCACCGCTATAGTGAGTGCTTGTATTTAGGCTATGACAGTGGGTCTACCTTGCTCGATGTGCCTTTAAGTACCAATGATGAGCAACAATTGTTTAACATTAAGACCATTACCACTAACTGGGCGTGGGTAAATCCATCCCGTGGACAGCGGGAGCGCGCACCGCTCTATGTGCACTTTATTTTCTCGCGTAAGCAATATGTTCGCCTTGAGGAGCACTACCTGATGCTGTGCTATCAGATAAATAAGGTGCTGAAGGCCAATCCACAGTTAAATCCGGCAACTTTGGCCACGTGCCCACAACTTAAGGATGAAGAGCGCGCCTTTTTAGCGCAAGGCTTAATGCACTTTAACCCCACGGTCGGCCAATTTGAGCTCAATATGGAAGAGGCTTGGCGCGAGGTGCGCTTGCGCGCCACCCATGTCCTACTGTCCAATTGCATTAGCGACGCTGAGCCGGCCGAGCAGGCTTATCGCGCCGCGGTGGGAATTAATGGAGACAGCGCAGAAGTAGCAAAAACCTTAGCGCCTAAGGCGCACTTTGCTCTAAGTACCTTGGCCTTAGCTCTGAGCACCGAGTTCCATCAAAAATTAAGCACGGCGCTAAACTCCCATATCTGTGCAGATGGCACGGCGCTTAAATTTAACAATAGATAGCCAGAAGTCTCCACCTTCTGTAAGGTGGAGATGAATGGCTTACATGACCGTTGCTCATTATATTCTTTGGTGTACAATACAACTCATGCGCATTGACAGTACAATAAGGAAGAAAC
>JAHLFG010000039.1 GCA_018883895.1 Candidatus Anaerobiospirillum merdipullorum | reverse complement strand
GGATGGACCTGGCTGAGCAATGCCCGGGATTGGGGCACTGCTCGATAAGATTGAGAAACCGCCCGGTGCCGAACGGCACGCCGGTAATGCGGTGTGGGAGGGGCGAGTAAAATCCTCCCTACCCGATTTTAAGGCAGCAGAAAAATTTTTCCGCCGCGCCTGGTGAGGGTAATAGCACGATTTTGCCACACCTTAGCAAAAACTAACGCTAAATGATAAAGTTAGCCCTGAGAGCCACAGTCATACGTTTTAGGTATAAGGGCAGATAGCAAGATAGTATTTTTCATTAAGCTAGCTTCCTCGTTATACTCAAACTATCGCAAACTTGCCAGTAAGCAAGGGGCGGCATTTATCATTCATGAGGAGATAGCAAAATGTTTTTTAAGAAGTTATTAATGGCAGCGGGCTTAGTGGCCGCCACGGTTACGGCCGTGGGCGCGCAGGCGGCTGACTTTTCACAACACAAAACGGCCGTCGTCTTCTATTCTTTAATTCACAATCGTGAAGGCGGGGACGATTATTATGGCGATCGTACCGTCGGCAATACCGAGCATTTGGCCGATTTGGTGGTCACTATGACCGGCGCGGACAAGTTTAGCTTAGAGCAGGTCGAGCCCTATGGCAATGACTATGATGCGGTGGTCGATAAGGCGCGTAGCGAGCAAGAGCAAAATGTTCGCCCTAAGCTTAAGAGCATTCCGGATTTAAGTTCCTATGATGTGGTCTTTGTGGCCTATCCGTGCTGGTGGGGCTCCTACCCGATGGCCTTTGCCACCTTATTTGACACCGGCGCTTTAAATGGCAAGGTCGTGATCCCGCTTACCACTCACGAAGGAAGCCGTTGGGGGCACTCGATACAAGACTTACAGGCAGCCCTACCGCAAAGCACTATCTTAGAGGGCTATCAGCATCGTGGCCGGAGCGTCTTTGATGAGGACGTGAAAACTGAGATGCAAGAGTTCTTGCAGGACTTAGAGCTGCCGCAATAAGTAAGGCGGTGATTTAATGGCCAATGTCGGACAAAAATTATGCGCCGCTTTTATGCGGCGCAGTGTCTTTTTTATCTTGTTGGGTCTGCTGTGGCTGACAGTATTACTTGAGCGCCTAACTGACGTCTTGGTGCATGAATATGTTGCGGTGATTGTAGCCCTCCTGACCATCCATCATCTCTGGGTTAATCGTTGGAGCATCGCCCATCTGTGGCCGGAGCATATAAGTCCCTATATGCTCTATCGCAATTTTATTGCCTTAGGGCTGATGCTTGCTTTTATCGTGACCATGGTAAGCGGCATTGCCATCTCCCAACATGTCTTTGCCTTTTTAAATCTTTCTGCAGGGCCTGATATGCGTACCTTGCACAATGCCGGCGCCGCTTATTTTCTTATTTTTGTAGGTTTGCACGGTGGGGTCCATGTCAGCAAACTCTATGCACTTTTAAAGGATAATTTGGGCAGCACGGTGGCGATACTGTGCGCCATTTGTTTGTTTCCTGCGGCGCTGTATGGTTTAAGTAAGCTTTGTACTTGGGAGATGTTAGATAAACTTACCTTGCAGGCAAGTTTTTCGTTTTTTGATTATGACGCCCCCAAAATCTTTGGCCTTATCGATGGGGCGGCGCAAGTGGTCGCCTGCATGTTCATAGGCGCCATTTTAACGCGCCTATTGCTTAATTTAAGCGCCAAGCGCTAAGCGTCAGAGCGCGGTAGCAGGGCTTGGGTGTGCAACAAAAATGCCGCTTTTAAGCGGCATACACAAAAACAAGGATGATTAAAAATTAAGCTTGCGCTTAGAGCTCAGTTGCCTCTTCTTGCGCAGTACGCAGGAGCTCATTGAGGTTAATCTTAGATAAGGTCTTCTCATCCACGCGCTTGACGATGATGGCGGCATAAAGTGAGCAATTGCCACTCTTTGACGGCAGGGAGCCTGCTACCACCACAGAGCGCGGCGGCACGCGACCGTAGAAGATTTCCCCAGTCTGACGATCATAGATGCGGGTGGACTTACCAATAAAGACACCCATTGAAATCACCGAGCCTTCACCGACGATCACGCCTTCAACGATTTCCGAGCGCGCACCGATAAAGCAATTGTCTTCAATAATGGTAGGACCTGCCTGAATGGGCTCTAACACACCGCCAATGCCGGCGCCACCGGATAAGTGCACATGCTTACCTACCTGTGCACAAGAGCCGACGGTAGCCCAGGTATCAACCATGGTGCCTTCACCGACACGCGCACCGATATTAACAAAGGACGGCATTAAGACCACATCGCGTTCTAAGTAGGAGCCACGACGCACCACCGCCCCCGGCACGGCACGTAAACCGGCTTCATCAAATTGCTTGGCCGTCCAGCCTTCAAACTTCAGCGGCACCTTGTCATAGAAATTGCACCCGGCACCCGGGGTGATTTTATTGTCCTCTAAGCGAAAAGAGAGCAGTACAGCCTTCTTTACCCACTGATTGACCTGCCAATCGCCATCAATTTTTTCGGCGACGCGTAAGGTACCATCATCAAGGCCGGAAATTACATCGGCGATGGCGGCGCGCAGATTCTCATCGGCGGTCTTGGCGCTAATTTGTGCGCGATTGTCAAAAGCAGTTTCAATAATGCTCTGTAAGGTTTGCTCGGACATGCTTTTCTCCAATATGTTAGGTCGTGGCGCTGCTATGAGGTTTGCCGCCTGGGGAGGCAAGTGCCGTGAGCAGGGCGCCCTTGACTTGACGCTGCTCTTCTTGATTTAAGGCCGTGCCGGCGCTACTTACTAAGGTAAAGAAGTCATCGGCGCGTTCACCGGTGGTGGTGATGCGGGCTGAAAGAATGGAGCAGCCTAAATTTTTCAAAGTGATCCCAATCTTAGCCAATAGGCCCGGGGTGTCAAGAGTTGAAATCTCGATGCTGGTGTGTTTGCTTTCGGCATGATTGAGAAATTCCACCTGTGGCGGAATGTCGAAGGGACTACTAAAGCGCGGTAGCTTGAGCTTTGACAAATTGGGCTCTTGCGTAAGTCCAGTCAAGAGCGAGCGGCGTAAATTGTGCAAACGATCGTTATCTAAGCACGTGCCTTGCGGGGTATGGAACTTTATGGTGCATAAAGTGCCGTGATCGTGGCTTTGCACGATCTCCGCTGAGCTGACACTCAAACGCTTGCCGGCCATCACGCAGGCGGCACGCGCAAAGTCAAAGCGGCCGTATTTTTGATAGATAAAAAGCTCGGTGCCCAAATCCTGATGCTGGGCAAAGAGAATTAAGGGCTCTTGCTCGCGCTCATGTTGCAAGATATTGCGCGTATGCCAGGCAATTTCCGGCGGGGTGTATTGAATAAAGTAGGTAGGTGGCAATTGTGCCCACCACATTTGCGCACGCTCTTCACTAATATGCCGACACAGCTTTAAGGCCTGTTGCTTATTTTCAAGTACATGTAAGCTCAAATCCTGCGGCTGCTCGAGGCCTTGGCGCAGAGCCTGGCGCACGGCAAAGTAGAACTTACGAAAGATACTGTCTTTCCACGAGTTCCATTCTCTATCATTCGTGGCGGCAATATCGGCCACACTGAGGCAATAGAGCAAATCCAAATGCTCTTCATCTTGCATCATGCGCGCAAAGTTATTGATGACCTCAGGATCGGTAATATCACGGCGCAAGGCGGTCGCGGACATCACTAAATGATGAGCCACCAGCCACGAGATAAGTTTACTTTGATATTTAGTAAAGCCCTGTAACTGACAGAAATAGAGGGCTTCCTTGGCGCCAAGCTCAGCATGATGCCCGCCTTGCCCCTTGGCAATATCATGTAAAAAGGCGGCGGTAATTAAAATGATGGGCTCGGAGATCTGATGGAAGATATTGCGAAAGAGTAAATGGCGTTGCTCGGTGCTTTGGGCAAAAAGGGCGATGTTTTTGAGGACGCGGATGATATGTTCATCGACGGTATAGGTGTGGAACATATCAAATTGTGACAGTCCTTCAATGCTCTCCCATTGGGGCATATAGGCCGATAAAATGCGATGCTCATGCATTAAGGGCAGGGCGGTGGAAAGACAATCTGGATCTTCTAAAATTTGCTTGAAGATAGCGCGACAGCGTGGGATTTCAATTAAATAAAAGTTAATGGCTCTTCTTGCTGCGCGCAGATGACGCAGGCAATTTACATGCAGTCCCAAGACATCATCTTGTTTGGCGATGACATAAAAAAGCTCTAACATGCGCCAAGGCTCGACGGTAAAGATATCGGGATCGGCAATGTCAATTAAAGGACCGCGTTTGATAAAGCAACCGTCTAAATACAGCGGCCTATCATCGCCCAAATGACCCGTAATGCGCAAGGTTTCTAACTGCAAGGTCATGGAGTTAAGTTCGCGCACCCGCCTTACCGTACGAAAGAACACGCGCATTAAACGCTCTACGGGCAGATTACCTTCAGTGCCAAAGCCCAACAGTGCGGCGACATTCTTTTGACTGTCCAGCGTCAAACGATTGTCCTCGCGGCGCGTGGTGATATGTAGCGCATAACGTACCGCCCCTAGGACATGACGGCACAAACAGAGCTCTTCAAATTCTTCAGGCTCAAGTAGCCCTTGCTTGTACATATCCTCAAGGGTGCGCGCGTTGAAATGGAAATTGGCAATCCATTGCATGACTTGTATGTCGCGCAGGCCCCCGGGGTTATTTTTAATATCCGGCTCTAAGAGATAGGCCGTGTCCTTATACAAATGATGGCGTTCAATTTGCTCGTGAATCTTGGCGCGCAAAAAGCGCTTGGGATCCCAATAGGTATCCTTATCTAAGGCATCTTTTAATAAGGTTAAGGTCAAATAGGATCCGGCGACCAAACGGCGCTCTAAGAGATTAGTTTCAATGGTGAGATCTTGCCTACTTTCTAGCACCGTTTCCGGGATGGTGCGCACCGACGAGCCGATATCCAACTTCAAATCCCATAAAAAGGAGATAAAGGGCTCAATGGCCGCCTTAGCCTCATCGGGCAGCGGATCGACTGAGGAGAGCACCAAGATATCGATATCGGACATTAAAAACAGCTCCCGCCGCCCATAACCGCCGACGGCGATTAAGGCCAAATAGGGGAACTGTTGCAAATTAAAGTGGGTATAGATCTGCTTTAACAGAGCATCGGTAAAGTCCGAGCGGAGAGTCAATAATTGGGAGATGGCAAAGCCATCGTCAAAGAGCTGACAGAGGTGCTCGGAAAAAGCTTTTAAATATTCGCGCCCGGCTTTAATGGAGATCTCGTCAAGCTTACGCTTAAACGGGCACACCAAGGCCGGGGCGTCCTTACTAAAGTCCTTGGGGATGGCGAGCTTTTCGTACATGCGTGCGCTTATACCGTGTGCAGGATGCGCGGGAAGTCTTCATGCTCACGTAAGGTCAGCACTTCCACACCATCATCAGTGATTAAAACCGTGTGCTCATATTGAGCCGAGGGCATCTTATCGCGCGTAGTCACGGTCCAGCCGTTTTTATGATTGACGCGGCACTTCCAGGTGCCGGCATTGATCATTGGCTCAATGGTAAAGGTCATACCCGGCTCTAAGATCACCGACACGTGATTGACATGATGGAATACCGGCGGATCTTCATGAAAGCCCTGGCCAATGCCGTGGCCGGTGTAATCACGCACAATGGAAAAACCGTATTTATGGGCCAGCGGGGCAATGGTTTGACCTACTATCTGTAAGTTGCGTCCCGGGCCTACCGCACGAATGGCGGCATACATCGACTCTTGGGCGCATTGGCAGACGCGTTGGCGCAGCGGAGTGGTCTTGTCCCCGACAATAAACATCATCGAGGTATCGCCATGAAAGCCCTCCTTAATCACCGTGACATCGATATTGACGATATCGCCCTCGCGCAGATGATGGGCCGGTGACGGAATGCCGTGGCAGACCTCTTCATTGACACTAATGCAGGTATAGCGCGGATAGCCTTGATAGTTAAAGCAAGCGGAAATGGCCTGCTCTTTGTTTTCGATATAATCGCGCATAATTTCATCAAGCTCCAAGGTAGAAATCCCGGGCTTGACGTAGGGGGCGATCATTTCAAGCACTTGCCCTGCCAAACGCCCGGCCACCCGCATTTTTTCAATTTCACTGGGCGACTTTAAAATGATCTCAAGTTTATTCCCTGCCATAGTTGCCTTATCCTCAAATAACATTCTTGCTCTTAATTTTGTTTGCGCCATTATACCTTTTCTGACCTGGATACAGCGGGTCTGTCGTCAGGTGAGTAAGCTTAAATTTATCTGCCGTAAACTGCGCGGATTTACCGATAAAAACGCGTATTTTAGTTAAAGCTTATGGTAAAATAGGCCGCCTTTTTATCAACTAGCTTTATAGCTGGGGATGAAAAAGGTGTAACTTTTTGTTGTTTAACTTATTTTATTTTGGAAAACACACACTGCCCACTAACGTAAGTTTAGGGTGCCGTGGCGGTTTTAGACCACGGTTTGGACTTGCGGAGCAGTGGAGGCTTAACCCAAAATCTGAGGTAAATTATGTCATCTATTACTATGCGCGACATGCTGCAGGCAGGCGTTCACTTCGGCCATCAGACCCGTTACTGGAATCCTAAGATGAAGCCTTTCATCTTCGGTGCGCGTAATGGTGTGCACATCATCAACTTAGAGAAGACTGTGCAGTGCTATGACGAAGCCCTGAACTTCTTAAGCTCAACCGTAGCTCACAAGGGCAAGATCCTGTTTGTCGGCACCAAGCGCGCTGCCTGCGATAAGGTCGGCCCGGCTGCTACCGCTTGCGGTCAGTTCTACGTCGATCACCGCTGGCTGGGCGGCATGCTCACTAACTGGAAGACCGTGCGTCAGTCCATTAAGCGCTTAAAGGAGCTTGAGGTTCAGTCCACCGACGGTACCTTTGATAAGCTGACCAAGAAGGAAGCGCTGCTGCGTACCCGTGAGCTGGAGAAGTTAAACCGCTCTTTAGGCGGCATTAAGGACATGGGTGGTTTACCTGATGCCCTGTTCGTCATTGACGCTGAAGTTGAGCACATCGCCATTAAGGAAGCTAACAACTTAGGTATTCCGGTAGTGGCAGTGGTCGATACCAATTCTGATCCGGACGGCGTGAACTACGTCATCCCGGGCAATGACGACGCTATTCGTGCCGTTGATCTGTACTTAAAGGGCGTGGTCGAGACCATCAACGCTGCCCGCGCTGAGATGACCCGTGCTGAGGTTGAGGCTGCTGCTAATGCTGCCGCCGTTGAGACCCCGGCTGAAGCTGAGGCCGCTGCCCCGGCTGAGCAGGCTTAATTTAGCCTAATAAAGCTCATTTTGGATTGCCCTGCAAAGCTTGACGTGCTTTTGTAGGGCATCCTCCTATTTACAGCGGAGGTGAGAGCATATCGCCCCCGCGTCATGCTAAAGCTTATTTAAGAGGATGTAAAAATGGCCAACGTAACTGCTGCCATGGTCAAAGAGCTGCGCGACCGTACCGGCGCCGGCATGATGGATTGCAAGAAGGCCTTAGTGGCCGCTGATGGCAATATGGAAGTTGCCATCGAAGAGATGAGAAAGAGCGGCGCGGTTAAGGCTGCCAAGAAGGCTGGCCGTACTGCTGCTGAGGGTGTGATTGCGGTTGCCCGTGAGGGTAACAAGGCCGTCTTAGTGGAAGTTAACTCTGAGACCGACTTTGCCGCCAAGAACGCTGAGTTCACCGCTTTTGCCCAGAAGGCTGCCGATGTCGCCTTAGCCAATGGTTGCACCGATGCTGAGAGCTTAAAGGCTCAGACCGTGGATGGCCAGACCTTAGCGGATGCTTTAACTGCTTTAACTGCCAAGATTGGCGAGCACTTAGAGCTGCGTCGTGTGGCTTTCGTTGAGGGTGACAACTTAGGTGTGTATCTGCACTCCAACCACCGCATCGGTGTGATTGCCTCCTTAAAGGGTGGCAATGAGGAAGTGGCCAAGGATGTGGCCATGCACGTCTGCGCTGCCAAGCCTGACTTCGTCCATCCGGAAGATGTATCGGCTGAAGTGGTCGAGCGCGAGCGTCAGATTCAGATCGAGATCGCCATGAACTCCGGCAAGCCTAAGGAAATTGCCGAGAAGATGGTTGCCGGCCGTATGAAGAAGTTCACCGGTGAGGTGGCTTTAACTGGTCAGGCCTTCATTCGCGACCCTAACATCACCGTAGGCCAGATGCTCAAAGAGCACGGCAACGCTGATGTGATTTCCTTCGTGCGCTTAGAGGTAGGCGAAGGCATCGAGAAGAAGGTGGATAACTTCGCCGATGAAGTGCAGGCTCAGATCGCTGCAGCTAGCAAGTAGGAGCGCATCTAGATGACTTCAGGGAAGACGCGTCGCGTTTTAATTAAGCTCTCCGGTGAGGCTTTAGGGGGCAGTGCCGGTTTTGGCATTGATCCGGCTTTATTAGATAAAAAAGCTGCGGAAATTGCTGACTTAACTCGTGAAGGGGTGCAGTGCGCCTTAGTGATTGGCGGCGGCAATCTCTTTCGTGGGGCCGCCTTGCAAAAGGCCGGGCTTGATCGCGTGGTCGGGGACGAAATGGGCATGCTGGCCACCATTATGAATGGTTTGGCTATGCAGGATGCCATTCGTCGTCAGGGCGTGCCGTGTGTGCTGATGAGCACCTATGGTATCGATTCTATTACCATGCAATATCAGGCCACCTTAGGACGTGAACTCCTTGCCAAGGGTAACGTCTTAATTGCCGCCGGCGGTACCGGTAGCCCGTTCTTTACTACGGATACCACTGCCGTCTTACGCGCCATTGAGCTTAATTGCCATGAAGTCTTTAAGGGCACCAAGGTTGCCGGAATTTATGATGCTGATCCGGTGACCCATCCGGAGGCAAAACTCTATACGCATTTGACCTATAAAGAGGCCTTGGTCAAAGAACTGCAAGTTATGGACTTGACAGCCTTTGCCCTCGCGCGCGACTATCATATGCCGATTAGAGTATTTAATCTCAATAAGGAAGGTGCCCTGCGCAATGCAGCCCTCGGCGGCAACGAGGGTACCTTAGTCTCGGACTAAACCTGAGGAGAAAACATGGTTAACGAGGTTAAACAGCAAGCCAACGAACGCATGCAAAAAGCGCTTGATTCGCTGGTAAGCCGTCTGTCCAAGATCCGTACCGGCAGAGCACAACCCGGTCTGCTTGACGGTATCATGGTCGATTATTATGGCTCTGCCACCCCTTTGCGTCAGGTCGCACAGGTTAACGTGGAAGATGCCCGTACCTTAAAACTCACCGTCTTTGACCGCAATGCGATCAAGGAAGTGGAGCGCGCCATTCAGAAGTCTGATTTAGGCTTAAATCCGGTGACTGCGGGCACTGATATTCGTGTGCCGCTGCCGCCTTTAACTGAGGATCGCCGTAAGGAATTAGTGAAGGTGGTTCGCGGTGAGGCTGAGCAGACCCGCGTCGAAATCCGCAATATCCGTCGCGATGCCAACGATCAGCTCAAGAAGATGCAAAAAGATAAGAGCATCTCCGAAGATGAGCAGCGCACGGGCGAAGAGCAGGTGCAAAAGCTCACCGACAGCTTCGTCAAAAAGTGCGATGAAATCTTATCGGGCAAGGAAAAAGAGTTAATGCAGGTTTAAGGTGACCGAAGTTAGCTCACAATTGTCCCCCGGCGCGGCTAAATTGCCGCGCCATCTTGCCGTGATTATGGATGGCAATGGCCGCTGGGCCCAAGCGCGCGGACAGATGCGGATTAAAGGGCATCAGGCGGGCGCTAATGCTGTTCGTACTATCATTAAAGCTGCGCGTACGCGCGGTATCCCGATTCTTACTCTCTATGCCTTTAGCAGTGAAAACTGGAAACGTCCGGCCACGGAAGTTTCAGCTTTAATGCAGCTTTTAGGTATGGCGCTTGCCGAGCATGTCGATGAGCTGCACAGCTATGACATTAAAATCCGCATTGTCGGGGATGTCAGTGCATTAAGTCCCACGCTACAACGTACCATCGCGCAAGTGGAGGCTAAGACCTGCCACAATCGTAGCATGACGCTTAATATTGCTATTAATTATGGTGCCCGCTTGGAGCTAACACAGGCTTTAAAGCAGGTGGCGGCGCAAGTGGTAGCAGGAAGACTTAAGCTTGAGGACCTCGATGCCACGACGATTAGTCAGGCACTCTATGTGCCGCAGGATGTCGATCTCTTAATTCGCACCGGCGGAGAGTTTAGACTCTCCAATTTCCTCTTGTGGCAATGTGCCTATGCAGAAATCTATGTCAGTGAGGTGTTATGGCCGGATTTTGATGAGGCCGAGCTGACGCGGGCTTTAGAGTTTTATGCAGGGCGGGAGCGACGTTTTGGCATGACCTCGGCGCAACTTGCTAAGTAGCACGCTTAGGCGTTAGACTTTGTGGCGTAATCGTTAGTAAATTTTTTAGGAAAGAACATTATGGGCACTCGCATTGCTACAGCCATTGTGTTAATTGCCATTGTCATGCTGTGGCTCTTTGTCGCGGATTATCCCATTTTTACCATCGGCGCGCTGGCAGCCTACGCGGTAGCGGCCAATGAGTTGGCGCCGCTCTTGGGCTTTAAAAATCGCTGGCCCTTTTTAATTGTCGCAGCCATGGGCGCTAGCCTCTGTTTCTTCTTTGCCCCGCCAGGGCTCTATGTCACCGATGTTATTCCGCAGTGGGTTAATTATTTAATGGTACTGTCCTTAGTCTTTTGGGTGGCGATGTTCCCCTTAGTTAAGGTTTTTCCCACTTATTCAGGTTTCTGGACGCGTCCGGGGGTCAACTTTGCCTTTGGACTTATTTTATTGCTCCCTTTTTTAATGGCCCTCTTGGTGCTCCGCTCCCATCATTTTGCCGCTGACTACAATTCCGGGGCTTACTTACTGTTATCAGTCATGGTCTTGGTGTGGGCGGCAGACAGTGGCGCTTACTTTACCGGTAGGGCGATGGGCAAAAATAAACTCATTCCTGCTGTTAGCCCCAATAAGACTCGCGAGGGTCTGTATGGTGGTTTGGTCTTGGCCTTATTAGCTTTAAGCCTGATTGATTACTTTGGTTTCTTTGGCGATTATGGCAATGATAAATTAGCCTTAACCTTAGCTGGGATTGCGGCCATTCTCTTTTCGGTAGAAGGCGATTTGGTCGAAAGCATGTTAAAGCGCCATGCCGGCATTAAGGATTCTGGACGCATCTTCCCTGGCCACGGGGGCATGCTTGATCGCATTGATTCGCAGCTGGCCGCCTTACCCTGTTTCTTGGGGCTACACTTTATTTTAGAGCGCTTGGCCTAAGCCACCGCGCCAGAAGGGTTTTTACGGAGGATATGTTGGAGCGCGTGTGTTTGCTTGGAGCCACTGGCTCTATTGGCTCTTCATCGCTGGAGGTGCTGCGTCACAATCGTGAGCGCTATCGCTTAGTTTCTGCCTGTGCCGGGTGTAACTATCAAAAGCTTTTTGAGATTATTAAAGAGTTTAATCTCGAAGCAGCCGCTTTATATGATGAAGAGGCTGCCAGGCAATTGCGCGCCTTGGTAAAAGAGGCGGGGCTTAAATGTGAGGTGCTTTCTGGGCAGGAAGGAGTCTGTGCGCTAGCTGGCGCGCCTCACGATTTTACTATTGCCGCCATTGTCGGCGCTGCCGGGCTTAAACCTGCGCTGGCGGCTTTAAACTCGGGCGCGCGGGTGGGGCTTGCCAATAAAGAGGCCTTGGTGATGACCGGGCAGCTGTTCTTTGCTACCGCTAAAGCAAGGCAGGCGCAGGTATTGCCGATTGACAGTGAGCACAGTGCCATTTTCCAATGCTTAACTGAGCGTTGCCAACAAGAATTGGGCCGCTGCGATCTTAAGGCAGCTGGGGTCAATAAGATTTTACTTACCGGCTCTGGTGGTCCTTTTCGCACCTTGCCGCTTGAAGAATTGGCGCATGTCAAGGCCGCACAAGCCCTCTGTCATCCGACCTGGTCGATGGGACCTAAAATTACCATCGACAGCGCAACGATGATGAATAAGGGGCTGGAGTTTATTGAAGCGCGCTTTTTATTTAATGCCCGTGCCGAGGACATTGAAATTGTCATTCATCCGCAGTCGGTGGTCCATTCGATGGTTTCCTATCAAGATGGGGCGGTGTTGGCACAATTAGGCCGTCCTGATATGAAAACGCCGATTGCCCGGGCGCTTGCCTACCCCACACGCATTAATGCGGCAGTGGAGCCCTTGGATTTTACTAAGCTGGGGCAACTGACCTTCTTTCACCCCGATTTTCAGCGCTATCCGTGCCTCAAGCTTGCCATTGAGGCAAGCAGCGCCGGGCAAGGGCAATGTGTGCAATTAAATGCTGCCAATGAATGTGCGGTGCAGGCCTTTTTAGCAGGACGCATCGGCTATAAGCGCATAAGTGACCTTTGTGCGCAGGTCTTAGATAAAGGCGTGCCGCATGACTTTGATGCCCATAGTCTGGAGGATATCTTCGCGCTTGATGCTGCCGCCCGTAGGCAGGCGCAGGCTTATTTACAGGAGTTGGCCTGATGCTGTCAGGTTTGTGGAATTTACTCTTTTTTGCTGTTGCCTTAGGCATCTTAATTACGATTCATGAATTGGGGCACTTTTTAGCCGCGCGTTATTGTGGGGTACGCGTATTGCGTTTTTCCCTCGGCTTTGGACCGGTGCTCTTTGCCCGCACCCTTAAGGATGGCTGTCAATTTGCCATCTCGGCCATTCCGCTTGGTGGTTATGTCAAGATGCAAGATGAGGAGCTGCCGGACAAGCACAGCCCGCAGGCAAAACTACGTCCCGATTCCTTTATGGCCAAATCTTTAAAGCAGCGCGCCCTAATCATTGCCGCGGGGCCTGCTTTTAACATTGTGCTGGCCTTTTTACTCTATGTCATCGTCAATCTTATCGGCGTCAATGTCCTTCGTCCGGTGGTAGGTGATGTCATCCCGCAAAGTCGTGCCGCTATGGCCGGACTTCAGGTCTATGATGAAATTAAGTCCATTGACGGCACGCCCGTTAATGATTGGTCAGATGCGGCGATGCTCTTGGTGGGGCATTTAAATGAGGACACCCCGCTTAGCTTGCAAGTAGTCTCCAACTTAGGTGATGGTGAAGGGCGGGAGATAAGTTTAAACCTTGCAGGTCTAGAGTTACATCCCACGCAAGATTTGTTAACTTTAATTGGGCTACGTCCGTGCTCGGGTAAGGTGTCTGATGTGCTTACGCATGTGGCCTCCGATGGCCCGGCCTATGCGGCAGGACTATCTCCTGGCGATAAGATAGTAAGCTTAAATGGCGCTAAGATGGACAATTGGTATCGCATACAAGATGCCATCGCCCGCAGTGAAGGCACCATTAAGGTGCAAATTTTACGTGACGGTAATACCTATCAGGCGGAGATTTATCCGGAGCAACGGTGCAATGCCGAAGGCACGCAATGTCGGCCTTATATCGGGGTCGGGGTGGGCATTGAACCTATCAAAGATCTCTTTACAACTAAGAGCTATGGCCCGCTTGATGCGCTATGGCAGGCGGGAATTAATACCGCGCGCATGTCGCTGTTTATTGTCAGCTCGACCTATAAACTCATCTCCGGGCAAATTTCGGCGGACAATATTTCAGGACCCATTGCGATCGCCAAAGGGGCAGGGGAAAGCGCTTCCTTTGGCTTTGTATTCTTTCTAAGCTTTTTAGCAGCTATTAGTGTAAACTTAGGTATCTTAAATTTACTACCCATCCCGGTTTTAGACGGAGGTCAGTTACTTTTTATCGCCTATCAGGCGCTAACCGGCCGCACACCAAGTCCGAAAGTGCAGTACGTGCTTACGCTCTTTGGTTTATGTTGTATCATTTCACTGTCGCTATTTGCAGTGTTTAATGATTTGCGTGCACTGTAACTCATAGGTAGCAGATTTTTTGCAGTTATAAGGTTTGTGATTTATGAAAGGTGTAAGACGAAAGACCGCTTTGGCTTTGGGCCTGAGCTGGGCCTTAAGCACGGCACTGCTTATGCCGTCAAGTGCCATAGCGGCCGCGGCGGATCAAAGCTTTACGGTGCAGGACATTGAAGTACGTGGCTTAAATCGCGTGTCTTTAGGTGCCGTGTTATTAGCATTGCCGGTAGCGCAGGGTGAGGTGATGAACGCAGAGCAAAGCGCTTTGGCCTTAAAACGCCTCTATGCCACGGGCAACTTTGATGATGTGGCGCTGTCACGTGATGGCAATAAGCTTATCGTGACGGTCAAAGAGCGTCCGACCATCGGTAATGTCGAGTTTGCCGGTAATGAGCAGATAGCTGAAGATGCCCTGCGTAATGTGATTGAACAGCAGGGACTGCGCGCCGGTGAGCCCCTTAATGTACAGACTTTAAATACCATTCAGCAGTCTTTAGAAGATTTCTATCACAGTGCCGGTATGTATCAGGCACGCGTGCGTACCGTTTTATCCTATCTGCCGCGTAATCGTGTGGACGTGAAAATTGAGTTCACCGAAGGTGAAGGCGCGGAGATTGAACAGATCAATATCGTCGGTAATAAGGCCTTCCCCGAGGATGTGTTATTGGCGCAAATGCAATTGCGTGACGATGTCCCGTGGTGGAACTTTATTGCCAATCAGCGTTATGACACGCAAAAGTTTGGCGCCGACTTAGAGTCTTTACGCTCCTACTATATGGATCGCGGTTATGTGAAGTTCCGCATCACCGACACTTCCGTGGAGATGACCCCGGACAGAAAGGGCCTTTACCTTACCATTGGCGTGGATGAAGGTGATTGCTATACCGTAGGTAAAGCAAGCTTACGCGGTAATACCTTAAAGTATGGTGAGCAGATGCAGCAGTTGCTGACCTTTGAAGAAGGGGAAACCTATTCTGCAGCTAAGGTAACTGCCATTGAAGAGGCCTTGCGCGATTATTTGGGCAAATACGGTTATGCCTATTCGCAGGTGCGCGCCTTCCCCACCTTTGATGAAGAAAATAAGGTGGTGAACTTAGAGTTTAATGTTGAGCCCGGCTCTCGCGTCTATGTAAGTCAGGTGCTCATTACCGGTAATAACAGCACGGATGATACCGTCATTCGCCGTGAGTTACGCCAGATGGATGGTACCTGGCTGTCCAATGAAGCCTTAGATGCCTCCGAGGCGCGTTTAAATCGTACCGGCTTCTTTGAGACGGTTACGGTTGAACCCAAGCGGACGGGCAATACCCCGGATACGGTCAACTTAGATGTCAATGTTAAAGAGCAGCCGACCGGCTCCATCTCCGGTGGTATCGGTTACGGTACGGACTCGGGTCTGATGATTCAAGGTGGTGTCTCGCAGGCCAATGTCTTTGGTTGGGGCTCACGGGCATCCTTGTCGGCCTACTCCAATGACTATCGTGATCATGCAGAAGTGAGCTATACCGATCCGTATTACACCGTCGATAATGTCAGCTTAGGCGGACGCATTTACTACGATAAGTTCCAAGGTGATGATGCCGATGTGGTGCGTTATGAAAATGAGACCACGGGTATTGAAGTAAATGCCGGCTATCCCATCGCCGAGAATATGAACATGAGCTATAGCTTGGGCTTTGAACAAAATCGCATTGATTCAGGCGATGATTTGTTCTCGCAGGCCTTAGTGTTCTGGGAAGATCAGGGGCAATGGGGTGATTGGTCGGATACCTTTAATAATTTCAATGCCTCGGTACGCTTTACGCGCAATAATTTAGACCGCTCGGTGTTCCCGACTTCAGGTTCGCGTCAGGTCTTATCGGCCTATATGACGTTGCCGTCGGTGTCGGATTTGGAATACTACAAGTTATCGGCTGAAACTTATCATTATCTGCCGCTTGATAGTGAACACGATTATGTCTTTGCGCTGCGTGGCCGCGCCGCTTATGGTGATGGTTATGGCGATCAAGAACGTCTGCCGTTCTTTGCTAACTTCTACTTAGGTGGCTCAGAATGGATGCGCGGCTTTGACCACAACTCTATCGGTCCGCGTGCCATCTACGTTTCAGGATCTCATGCCTATACCTCCGATACCCCGGTAGGTGGTAATGCCTTATGGACGGTATCGGCTGAATTTGTCGTCCCGACGCCGATTGTCGCTGAGGCCTATAAGCGTCAGGTCAGAACCTCATTCTTCTTTGATGCCGGTGCGCTGTGGGATACGCATGATGACGATTATGCCGATGCCGGCGATTCTGCCGATCCGTCAAAGTATCGCGCCTCGGTGGGTGTGTCGCTCTCGTGGCTGTCGCCAATTGGACCTTTAGTCTTCTCGCTGGCCCGTCCGGTCAAGGATTACTCTGGCGATGAGACACAAACCTTTAACTTTAACATCGGTGGTCGCTTCTAATTAAGTGATCACGAGGCCTTAAGTTTTGCACCTTAAGGCCTTAACGTTTTATCGAAATTAGGATCAAACATGTTTGCAAAGACCTTAATTGCCGCCGCTTTTGCCGCGGCCGTAAGTAGCACTGCCGTACAGGCAGCTGACAATATCACTTCCATTGCGGTGATTAATGTGCCGCTTATCATGCACGAGATCCCGCAGGCTAAGGCCTCGCAGGAAGCTATGGCCAAGGAATTTGGCCCGCGTGAGCAGGAATTGCGCACCTTAGGGCAAGAAGGGCAGAAGCTGGCACAAGACTTACAGCAAGGCAAGCTCACCGGGGAAAAGGCTACCGAGGCACAGCGTCATTTGGCACAGTTGCAGTCAGACTATACCTTAAAGGGCCGTGCGCTGCAGGAAGATATGAATAAGCGCGGGCAAGAAGAGCAGCGCCACTTAGCCACCTTAGTGCAGCAGGCGGTCGATGCCATTGCCAAGGAGCGTGGTTTACAGTTAGTGATCCGTGAGACCGGTGTGGTCTATGCCGTCTCGGCACTTGATATTTCACAAGATGTGATCAAACGTGTTGCGGCGCAGCAGAACTCGACGAAGAAGTAAGATCTGCACGGGCAGACGCCAGTAAATTTGATACACTGTAAAAGCTCCTGAAAGGCAGGAGCTTTTTTGGTTTAAGGAGAACGAAAGTGCAGCTAAGCTCCATCGCCGAACGCATTGGCGCCACCTTAATTGGTGACGGCAACCTGGAGATAAAACGTATTGCCAATTTAAAAACCGCACAGGCAGGAGAAATTTCCTTTCTTTCCGATCCGCGTTATCGTGAGGTTTTGTCTCAAAGTGCAGCCAGCGCGGTGATTGTGCGGGAAGCTGATGTTCCGCATATAGGGCAAAAGGCGGCTTTAGTTACCCCCGATCCTTATGTGGCTTTTGCCAAAACGGCGCAACTACTCGATACCACTCCACCCATTGCCGTGGGGGTGCATCCGACGGCGGTGGTCGATCCTACAGCCACCTTAGGTAAGGATGTGGCCTTAGGGGCGCATGTGTATGTAGGTCCCCATGCCGTGTTAGGCGATGGGGTGCAATTAGGCCCTGGGGTGACTATCGGACAGGGGACTAAGATTGGGGCTTATACCAAGCTGTATGCCAATGTCAGTGTCTATCATGATGTGAGCATTGGTGAGCACTGTTTAATTCAATCGGGCAGTGTGATTGGCGGTGATGGCTTTGGCTATGCCAACGAACGTGGCCGCTGGCTCAAGATCCCGCAGACTGGTCATGTTAAAATTGGTAATTTTGTCGAGATTGGCGCGTGCACTTGTATTGATAGAGGCGCGCTAGATGACACCATTATTGAGGATAATGTCATCATCGATAATCTGTGCCAGATTGCGCATAATGTCATCATCGGTAGCGGCACGGCTGTGGCAGGTGGTACCACCTTTGCTGGCAGTGTCAAGATTGGTCGTTACTGCATTATTGGCGGCACCTCGGTATTTAATGGCCATATTACCATTTGCGATCAGGTGACCATTAGCGGGATGTGCATGGTGATGCGTTCAATTGATAAGCCGGGGATTTATTCCTCCGGTATTCCGGCGCAGAGCAATAAAGAATGGCGTTTGACGGCTTCGCGCGTGTTGCACATCAATGAGATGTACCATCGTTTGGCAGACTTAGAGAAAAAAGTACAGGCCTTAAGCGCAGCGCCTACGGCAAAGCAGGATTAGATTACGGCAGAATTTTTGTACAGGAGACGCAAAGTGACTGATGCAGCCGAGAAGAAAACTTTAAATGTTGAAGAGATCATGAGTCTGCTCCCGCACCGTTATCCGTTTTTAATGGTGGATAGAGTAATTGACTACTCCATTACTGAGGAGCATAAGACCTTAAAGGCCATTAAAAACATCTCCTTTAATGAGCCGTTCTTTCAGGGGCATTTCCCGGGTAAGCCGGTATTGCCCGGAGTGCTCATTTTAGAGGCCATGGCGCAAGCTACCGGTGTATTGGCCTTTACCATGGTAGGTAAGCCAGAGCCTGGTGAGCTTTACTATTTTGCCTCCATCGATCATGCCCGCTTCCGTCATCCGGTGGTGCCTGGCGATCAGCTGGTGCTTGATGTGGAATTTTTAAAGGAAAAGCGCGGTATCGCCTCCTTTAAGGGCGTGGCCACGGTCGATGGCAATGTAGTCTGCTCTGCCGATTTAATGTGCGCTAAAGTAAAGTCATAAGGGGGACGCATAATGATTGACCCTACGGCAAAGATTGATCCTTTAGCAAAAGTAAGCGCGCAGGCGGTAATTGGCCCTAATGTGGTCATTAAGGCCCATGTGATTATTGAAGGCGAGGTCACCATTGGGGAAGATACCGTGGTGGAGCCTTTTTGTGTCTTACGTGGCCCGACGACTATCGGTAAGCGCAATCACATCTATCAGTTCTGCTCCATTGGTGAGGCCTGTCAGGACTTAAAGTACAAAAATGAGCCTACCCGCCTGGTAATTGGCGATGACAATGTCATTCGCGAGCATTGCACCATGCATCGCGGTACGGTGCAGGGGCACAATGTCACCACTGTGGGCAACCATAACCTCTTTATGGTCAATGTGCATGTGGCGCATGATTGCATCATCGGCGACAATTGCATTTTTGCCAATAATGCGACCTTGGCAGGGCATGTGGTGATTGGCAATTACGTCATCTTTGGTGGTCTGTCAGCCATTCATCAGTTCGGTCGCGTCGGTGATCATGCCTTTATTGCCGGCATGGCAGCGCTGAACATGGATGTACCGCCCTATGTGATGGCCGCTGGGCATTATGCTAAGGCTCATGGCATCAATCGCGTGGGTTTATTACGCCGCGGCTTTACTGAAGAGCAGGTCAATACCCTGCGGCGCGCTTATATGGTGATTTACCATCAGCACAATACCATTGAACAGGCTTTAGTGAAGTTACGGGAGATGGCCGCGCAGGAAAGTGCGGTGCAACCCTTAGTGGACTTCCTTGAGGCCTCCGGGCGTGGAATTGTGCGCTAATGGCAGCTGTAGAAACTAATGCCCACCTCTATGCGCTTGTGGTCGGAGAGGCCTCGGGAGATACCTTAGGGGTAGGTTTAATGCGCGCTATTCGTCGTCTTGATGCTAAGGCGCAATTTATTGGTATCGGCGGCCCGAAGATGATAGCCGAGGGCTTTAACTCGGCCTTCCCGATGGATGAGCTGGCGGTGATGGGACTTACTGAAGTTATCTCCCATTTAATCCCGATTTTAAAGTTGCGGCGCTTGCTTATCAAAAAGCTCTTGGCGGCCCGTCCTTGCGTGATGGTCGGTATCGATGCCCCGGACTTTAACTTAACGGTGGAGCGCAAATTAAAGCAAGCAGGTATTCCGACCTTACATTATGTCAGTCCCTCCGTCTGGGCCTGGCGTGAAGGGCGGATGAAGACCATTGCGCGCTCATGCGATGAAGTTTTGGCGCTCTTACCCTTTGAAAAAGAGTTTTATGACCGTGCTGGCATGCCCTGTACCTATGTTGGGCATACCTTGGCCAATGAAATTCCGCTCGAGGTAGATAAGGAAGAGGCGCGTGCACGCATTGACCTCTACCACAATAGCGTGGAGCACATTGACCGCCATGTCACCAAGGTCATTGGCATTTTGCCCGGCTCACGTAAGGGTGAGATTACGCGCATGCTGCCTATTTTTGCCAAGACGGCGCGGCTTTTAAAGCAAGAGCTCAAACAGGTGGTCTTTATTTCAGTGGCCGTCAATGAAGATCGCGCACTGCTGATGAAAGATCTGTGGCTGGAAAATGCCCCTGATCTCTCGCTTACCATCTATATTCGCCGCAGTCATGAAGTCATCGCCTCCACTGATGCGGTGCTCCTTACCTGTGGTACGGTGGCCTTTGAGACCATGCTACTCAAGCGACCGATGGCAGTGGCCTATAAGGTCAACGCACTGTCGGCGGCTATTGCGCGGCGTTTGCTGAAAATTGATATGTACTCTTTGCCCAATCTTTTGGCCAAAAGACGTATTGTGGGCGAGTTCATTCAAGAAAATTGCGAGCCGCAGCGTTTATGCGCTGAAATGTTAAAGCTCATCCGCTCTGATAACTTACTGCTTAAAAAGGAATTTCTCTCCTTACATCAGCAGATGCGCATGAACAGTGATGAGCTAGCGGCCAAGGCAGTGTTAAAGCATGTCAAGGTGGAGCCTGAGAATAAGGCGCCGGCGGAGGAGCATGTTGAGCAAAGCCAAGCCTGAGTTGGCACCCTTTGTCTATCCACTTGACCCCTCAAAAAATCTGATTTGTGGGGTTGATGAGGCCGGGCGCGGCCCTTTGATGGGCAATGTCGTGGCCGCATGTGTGATCTTAGATCCGTTAAAACCCATTGTAGGACTTAACGATTCCAAGAAGCTTACTGCCAAGCGCCGGGAAGAGCTGTATGACATCATTGTGCGCGATGCCTTGGCCTACGGCATCGGGCAATGTAGTCCGCAGGAAATTGATGACCTTAATATTCTGCAGGCGACGATGTTGGCCATGCGCCGGGCCTACATCGCGATGGATATGCCGTGCCAATTGATGTTGGTAGACGGCAATCGCGTGCCGGGGGATTTGCCGCTTGCGATGCAGGCGGTGGTCAAAGGCGATGCGCGAGTGGCAGAAATTGCTGCCGCCTCGATTTTGGCCAAGGTCACACGCGATCGTGAACTTATTGCCCTGGATGCTAAGTACCCGGCCTATGGCTTTGCCAAGCATAAGGGTTATCCTACCGCCGCCCATCTTAAGGCTTTGGAAAATCTGCCTATTCTTGATTGTTATCGGCGCAGTTACGGCCCGGTGAAACGGCTGCTTACACAGCGGCAGGGCGCGGTCTAGGGGTGGAAATCTGCCGTCACTTGGGGTAAAGTGACGGTCAGAACGCATTTATGAAGGAGCTTTCATGAATATCAATTATTTGGATTTTGAGCAACCGATTGCTGAACTGTTGGCGCATATTGAGGAACTCAAGCGCATCAGCAGTACGGTTGGAAGCGATGTTGATATGTCAAAGGAATTGGCGCAGCTGGAGAAGAAGAACTTAGAGCTCACCAAGAAAATTTATTCCTCTTTAAGCTCCTGGCAGATTTCGCAATTGTCGCGTCATCCGATGCGCCCGTATACCTTAGATTATATTGAGCGTATCTTTACGGATTTCCAAGAATTGGCCGGTGATCGTGCCTTTGCCGATGATAAAGCTATTGTCGGTGGCGTGGCGCGCTTTAATGGCATGCCGGTAATGGTGATTGGCCATCAAAAGGGCCGTGACGTGCGTGAGCGTACCTTACGTAATTTCGGTATGCCGCGTCCGGAGGGCTATCGCAAGGCTATGCGTTTAATGCGCATGGCTGAGCGTTTTGGTCTGCCGATTATCACCTTTATCGATACCCCGGGTGCCTATCCGGGAGTGGGCGCCGAGGAGCGCTCGCAGGCCGGTGCTATTGCCGAAAGCTTAAAACTAATGGCGCAATTAAAGACCCCGATTATCTGTACCGTCATCGGTGAAGGCGGCTCGGGTGGTGCTTTGGCCATTGGCGTCGGCGATCGCGTCAATATGTTGCAGTACTCCACCTATTCGGTGATCTCCCCTGAAGGTTGCGCTTCCATTTTGTGGAAGAGTGCTGATAAGGCACCGCTGGCGGCCGAGGCGATGAATATTACTGCCGATAAGATTAAGGCTTTAGGCCTTATCGATGCGGTGATTAAGGAGCCCTTAGGCGGTGCGCATCGTGATTATGACGCTACCTCTAAGGCCATTGCCCAGACCTTAACTGAGCAATTGCAGATTTTAAAGGGTCTGCCTACCGATCGCTTAATTGAGCAGCGCTTTGCCCGCTTGATGAGTTATGGCTACTGCTAAAGAGCAGTACAGCAAAGCTAAGGCGCAGGAAATTGTCTGGCGCCTTGCCGATAAATTGGCCGCCGCAGTGCGGCCAACTTGTCTGTGCGTTGGTCTGTCCGGCGGCCCCGATTCCACTCTGCTACTTTATCTTTGTCGGGAGCTGTGTGCCCGCCATGTAGGCTTTAGCGTCAAGGCAGTGCACTGTATTCACGGCCTAGATGCAGACGATCCTATTTGGCTTGCGCACTGTCAAAAGCTCTGTGCCCACCTGAAAGTTAAGCTTACGGTCAAAAAGCTTAATATCGTCTATCAAAAGCGCATTTCTCCTGAGGACAGTTCGCGCCAAGAGCGCTATCGTGCGCTGCTCGAGGAAGTGGGAGACGGTTGTCTGTGTCTGGGGCATCAGGCCGATGATAATTGTGAAAACTTCTTTTTGGCCTTAAAGCGCGGCTCAGGCCCACAGGGGCTATCCGGGATGCGCCTTGTCACACGTGATGCGCGCGGTTTGATTGCCCGCCCGCTCCTTACTTTGTCACGCGCTCAGGTGGAGGCTTTAACGCAGGCGCTTAATCTGCCGACGGTCTTTGACATTTCCAATACCTATCTTAAATTTGAGCGCAATTTTGTGCGCTTGCAGGTTTTGCCCTTAATGCAAACGCGCTTTGCTAAGATTAAGCAGGCGGTGGCGCGCTCACAAGAGCTATGCGCGCTTGAGCATGACTTGGCACTGCGCTTTATTGCACCACAGTTGCAAGCTCGCGTCGATGATAAGGCCGTGCGCTTTGATTGCAGTGGACTTGATTTTCAGGATGAGCATCTGTGCTTGATGCTCTTGCGCAGTTTTTGCCAGGAAAAGCTCAGGCTACCGCCGGAGTTAAATCGCTTGCGTGAAGCTATACGCTTGATGCAAGGGCAAAACGGCGCAGTGGGCCTTATCAGCCTGGAAGACGGTTATACCCTACGGCGCAGTGGCAACTATCTTTACCTGGTGCCGCCTTTGCACTTACCTAAGTTAAGTCCCACCGAGCAAAAAGTTGGGGTAAAACTGCAACCGGGGCAAACACTGCAATCCGGTGATTTTTGCTATAGCCTGCAAGAGGCGACGGACGATGAAGGGCTGACCTTTAGTTTACCTACACCGGAGCTGACCCTTATCTTCAAGGCGCCGGGGCAGACTATGTTACAGCCGCGGGGGCGCGCGCATCGGCGCAGCTTAAAGAAACTGTATGGCGAGTACCACATTCCAAGCTGGCTCCGTCCGGCCTTACCGCTCTTTGCCGATGTTAGCGGTCACACGCTGGGGCTGGCGGCTGCCTTTTGTTGTGCCGCTGCCGACACCTCCGGCCCTCTTTATACCCTTAAGGTCTATTGGCAGACGCGGGAGCAATACTTAAATTTTACGTCAGGTATCTGACGGCAGGACAGCACAGCGCGGGCGCTAAAAAAGAAAATGCCAGGCTGTTTTAGCCTGGCGCAATGGGATTTGGAATTCAGAAGAGCAAATAAAAAATTCGGCGTTCCTTGCGGAACTGATACTTAGAGTGCGGCCACAGCAAAAAGTTTCATAAAAATTAAAAAATTTTTTAAAAATTTTTGCGCACCGCCCAAATCCAACCGTGCCGGGCTAAGGAAAGCGCTGGGCATAAAGCCTACCCGAGCGCCAATTTAATTAAAAACGCTGTAATTTTAATAATTTATTTTACAGAAAGCTATGCAAGGTGCCAAAGCGTCCTCTTGCCCGGGCATTGCCGGAGCGCCAAAGATATAAGGGGGCACCTTAAAAGCGCTCCCCTGGCCCGGTGCCATCGTCATAATGACACTTTTACTTGCATCGCCATAGATATTTAAGTCTCATCCTCAGGCGCTGATAACTCATACTTATTTCAGCAAATCAAGCTTAGATCCTCCCGGGATGAAACCCCTGTCCGCGCCGTGCGCTATTCCTGGCGGGCAGACGCGAGCTTAAAGGATTTGCAGTCACGGTTGCGCAGGTTAAGTGGCACGTTTATTTTGCCCGGCGACAATTGCTGTGGCGGTAACGCCGAGCATCCATGCGTCCCCGTGTGGGGCAGATCCTCAAACTCCACCAGATTGATGAGTCGTTGCAGTATTTCCCGTCCCTGTGTGGGGCAGATGTGATTTTAGCAAAAAATTATCATCAAGCGGCAGTATTTCCCGTCCCTATGTGGGGCAGATGACAACGCGTATCGTTTGCTAATTCAAACTAAAGTATTTCCCGTCCCTGTGTGGGGCAGATAGTAACTGAAAAATACTATAGCAAAAAAAAATTAAATTACGTAAATTATGTTGATCTTAAGACATTTTATTCAGTGCTATCGGGTTGCTTATTTATGCGATAATTCGCTTGAATTTTGCTTTTGCGCTTAAAAAGTCAAATAATTTAAGCTTGATGCCACAAGCGATGAATGGGGTAAATATAAAATTAAGCGGGCATTTTGCCCATAGTATTTGCGCTAATATCCCCGCCCACCAACTTTATTCTGTCCGGCTGGGCGCTTATTTGAGGGGCCGGCCACGCCATGGAAAGAATGGTTAAGGATAAAGCTTAACCGCGGCACCATATGTTGGGCACGAGGTATAGCGGTGAAGCTTGAGCTACTGCATGGAGAACGCTCTTTTAAGCTAAGTTAAGCGGTGGCCTGATTGGTGGGGGTGTTTAGATCTTTAGCGATAAATAGCTGGCCGTATTAAAAGAAAAAGCCAGGCTCATTTGAGCCTGGCGCAAATGGATTTGGAATTCAGAGCAAACTTAAAAAATCTGCGTTCCTTGCGGAACTGATACTTAGAGTAGGGCGGGGCCTAAAAGTTCCCAAAAATTTTAAAAAATTTTTACCCCGCCTTAACCTACGGTTTATTTAGACTTTTTTACCGGGGGAACATCCTGTTTTAGCACAAAGGTGAGCACATAGTAGATGATGGCTGCGCTGATCATTGCCGCAAGCAGGCCGATATTGGCCTTGGCAAAGGTACCGCTGGCTACTTCATCACTTAATAAGAAGGAGGTAATTTTGGCAATATAGGGATCGGACGAGGTAATGGTTCCCAGGCCAATAATAGTGGCGATAATTAAGGACGCCATTGCTGTCCAGCGGTAATTACGCCCGCCCTCTCCATAGCCGTTGGCCATCGTCACATCCCAGTTAAGGCGCTTTTGGCGGAGCAGATCCACAATTTCAATGGCACCCCATGAGCCCATGATGACGGAAATGGTAGCCAAGAAGGATGAGAAGGTGGACAGGAAGCTGTCGGAAATAAAGGTCAGGTAGAAGCACCCTAAGGCAATGATGACCGCATTTAACAGGGTGGTGGCAGCACGCGAGAGCGGCACGCCGACAGCCAATAGAGCCAGGCCTGAGCTATATACACCGGTCATACCCGCCGAGATCAGGGAGATAATGATGACAAGGGAGAAGGGTACATAGAACCAAAACGGCAAAATACCGGTCAGGGCCGCTAAGGGTTCGTGGGCAGCCTTGTCTAAAAGTTCCGGGTTACCTACCGAGAGCATCACACCTAAAATAAGTAGCACCGAGACCGGCAACGCAATACCGGTGGTAGTCCAGAAGATCACTGAGGCGGAGCTTGAATTGCGCGGCAGATAGCGCGAATAGTCACCACCATAGTTTAAAAACCCAAGGCCCACCATGGTCATGGCCAAGACCACACCGCCAATAAAGGTGCCCCACGAGCCTGACGGCGCGGAATTTAACTGCGAAAAATCAATCTGCGGGATAAAGAAGAACAGGTAAATGGCCGTCATCACGCCGGTAATGATGGCAATCCAGCGCTCAACTTTAATGATGAGCTGATAGCCATAGACTGCGCCTACCATGGTAAGGACGATGACAATGACAAAGGCCAGGAGCAAACAAAAGGTCGACGGCATGCCCGGGGTGGCGGCAAGCGGCGGGCAGAGATTGGCCATGAGATCTGCTAAGGTCGTCGAGGCCATCGAGAGCATGGTGATCTTCCAGCCCATATTGGCGGTATAACCAAAGAAAGCCGGGATACGATTGCCGTCTGTGCCAAAGCAAAAACGCGATTGGGTTAGGGTCGGTAGGCCGGTGCGTACGGAGCCTACCGCCAGCACACCTACTAAAAAGCAGGAGAGGAAATACCCCAGCACGCCTGCGGCCATGGCCTGCCAAACCGAGAGGCCCAAGCCGAACACATACATGCCACAGGTGATACCAAAAATGGAAATATTCCATGAAAACCATACCGGGAAAAGGTCGGCAGGTTTGCCGTAACGCTCGGCATCCGGCACGGCGTTGATGCCGTTTTGCTCAATTGAGCTTGCTTTGCTAGTCATAAATTACCTCGCATAAGGATGTTTAAGGCCAAAAATTATATAACCGATGGCGCTTTAGAGGGGAATTGGCGTGGGCATAAGTTCAGCCTCCGCCCCGGGCAAGTGCCGTAATTGTGTCCGATCGCCACAACAAGCCGCTCCTTCCTGTGCTGTGACCGACGCAGCGCAGGCATTGGCCAGAAGCGTGGCTTCATTGAGACTGAGATTACACATAAGCCCCGCCATTAAGCCGCCGGAGTGCGCATCGCCTGAGCCTACGGTATCGATGGGGGTGATGTTAAAGGACGGGATCTTCTCTATTTTGCCCCCGTCCACACAGATAGCGCCAGCCGCGCCACAGGTAACCACCGCCTGTCCACAGGTGCGTGCCGCCAAAGCCCAGGCAGCTTGCGCGGGGGTAGCTTTAGCGGTAAGTTGCTGCGCCTCGTGTTCATTTACCGCATATAACAGTGGCAGCGCCTCGAGTTTGTTAAGTAAACGCTGGGATATATACGGGGTACGGGGACCTGGGTCATAGATAAGACGCGCATCTTGCCGCATGGCTTGCAAACTTTGGACGATAACCTCGCCATTCTCTCCTTCAGTTTGATAACCGGAAAGATAAATAAGATCGTAGCTGGCAATATCCAAGGCCTGCAGCCATTGGGGATGGAAATGCGTTTCGATGCCGGGCATGGTGATAAAGGTGCGCTCGCCATTGGGCTCAATTAAGGTCAAACACCAGCCGTTATCGCCACAGCCTTCAAAAATGCAGGGATTGAGCTTGCGGCGCATAAATTCGGCGGTGATGGTACGTGCCCACGGTCCTTCCCCGATGGGTAATAGGCTGGTAAGCGGCAGGCCTAATTTGACTAAGACATCGGCGGCATTAAAACTACATCCGCCGATTTTAATATGCGGATCGTGTCCGGTTAAATCGCCACCTGATACCGGCATAGTGTCCACTTTAACCAAGACATCGGCCAGTACCGAGCCGATGATGAGCACTTTGCGTTTAGGTTGCAGGCGCGTAAGCAGAGATGATAACTGCATAAGCTTTAGGCCTCTTAGATTATTCCTTGATAAAACTATCCCGCGCAGCCACGATGGTGGCAGCTAGGGCCTTAAAATCAAGTTGATTGGTCTTTTCAAGATAAGCTATCGTCTCTTTGGCAAAACCACTTAAGCCACAACGTGCGCCGACGATGGCACAGGCCATCGCCCCGATGGTATCGGTATCGCCCCCGAGGTTGGCACATAAGTGCGCTGCCTGTTGCGGGGTATCACAGTAAAAGGCTATGGCCAAAGCGGCACTGACTGACTCTGAGGTCATGGTGCCGGTGCCTAAGACTTGATAGACCCACAGCGACATTTGCTCTTCACTAGGGTGCTCCTCAATTTTCTTTAGGCTTAACTCAAAGCGGGCTAGTAGGTCAGCTGCCCATGTAGGCTCGCCTAGCGGCATGGCTGCATGATAGGCCTGTTTGACCGCGTGGATGGCCGCTTGACGATCGTCACTATGTAAAAAGGCAGCTACTGCCGCGGCGACCATCGAGGCGCCGGCAATGGCGACATCGGTGCCATGGGTGACGGCGCTTACCTTGGCAACGGTACGAGAAAGGCTCTCTTCCTCTCCTTGATTGAAAAAGCAGCCTACCGGGGCAATGCGCATCGCCGCCCCATTGGTTAGCGCCGTCTTGGTGTAGACGGTGTAGTCTTCGCCTTTAACGTGAGCCAAAAGGGCGGCCTTGGAGCTAGGTCCCAAGAGATTTATCTCAAAGCCGTTCATCGACTCTACCCAGGCAATTAAATCTTGAGCGAGGATTTTAACCTCCGGCACGCGGCCGTATTTGAGCAAATCATGCAAGATGACCAAGGCTTGTGCGCTATCGTCGGTATAGTGCCCGGCTTTGAAGTAGCAGGCGACGATATTATCTTGCGGCCCGTCTAAAAAGGTGGTGATATCCCCAAAACGTTGGCGCACCTTTTGGCGCGGCCACAATTCACCGGGCACGCCAAAGGCATCGCCTAAGACCATGCCGGCCAAAGCTCCGGCGATATGTTGCTCAAGATTGCGCTGTGTCATATAAATATTCTCCTTAAAATATGCTTATCAAATATTAGGATCAGCAGTGTGCTACCAGCGGTGCTGAGATATTTCTAATGTCCAGCATCGCGGGCGATACAAATTTCCAAACTTGGGGCATAGGTGATGATGACTCGCTCAATTAACCGGCCTTCCTGATCGCAAATTTCCTGATGGGCCTGTAGCAGCGGTTGTTGCGCTGTAATGGCAAAATCGCGACATAAACTGTCATCCGGTAAAATGGCGGTCAAACGTGACAGGCCACGCGTGGGATAAATGTGATATTCCCGGCGCATGATGTCATACAGTGAGAGCGTGGCAAAATCAAAGCGCTCGACATGGGGAAAGAGGTTTAAAGGCAGATGAGAATCTTCCCGCGTCAGATACTGCACGCTGCGGGCGCGACAGATGCCCCGGGTGCGCACTAAGTGAAAATAGGTGCCGTCAGCTAACTCTTCAATTTGGGCCACATCCACGCGCGAATAGGGGGTATCGTGGCGCGAGCGCATGCTTTCAGAAAAGGAGCTGAAATTCCACGAAGTACGCTTTAGGGGTTGGAGCGCAATTTGCAGACGCTTGCCTTGATGTTTAATGATAAGGCCTTCTTCTTTGAGTCTGTCCAATGCCCGGCGCACGGTGGTACGAGTGACGTGGAAGCGGGTGCTTAATTCTTGCTCGGTGGCAAAAGGCCGCTCATCCCACAGACCTTGCAGGATTTCACGCCTTAAGGTCAGTGCGATGGTCACATAGAAACTACTAGGCGTAGTGCCGGTACGACGCGGGGCGTTAAGTTCACTCATATGCTTCTTACTTAAAATAAGGGTGATCTGCCATAAGCTTAGAGCTAAGTTTACAACTTGTTTAAACAAGTAAGGGTAGTATAGCGGCAGACAAAAGGGAAATCTATGCGTCAGCTAGCAAAATTGACAAGAAAATTTAATTTAAAACAATAATTTAGTGTACAAGTAGGAACGCTTGGGTATACAAGTAAGCGTGTGGGGGACGTAGCGTACGGGCAAAGAAAAGCCAGGCTTTGCTGGGGCCTGGCGCAATGGGATTTGGTATTCAGAAGAAGCAAACTAAAATTCGGCGTTCCTTGCGAAACTGATACTTAGAGCCTGCGGGGCTAAAAAAGTTCCAATAAAGTTAAACTTTTTTATAAAAATTTTAAAAAATTTTTTAATTATTTGAATTTTAAGCAATTAAACTTTATAGTTAGCCCTTGCTAACTGAGAATTTTTGCCGTAAACTAAACAACAGTTAGCCAGGGCTAACTGGCAGCGGTAACAACTTCCACGTGTTCTGAAGCTGCTCCTTGCATGTCGCAATTTCACTTTAGGTGGTTGCTTGTCGGCTCCTGTTTAAGGTAGGCAGGAGCCATTTTTTTAGGCAATAGCGCCGGCATTTAAAGCCTGTAGCGCTGCCACTATCTCCATACTATCGGAGATATCCTGCTCATGCTCGTCAATGTAATAGGTTCCGCTAAGTAAGGCCTTATCCTTACGATAGCGCATCGGCGAGGGTTGGCGTTTTTTAGCTGAGAGATGAAATTCCTGGCAATGGGTGAGGGTAGCAAGCTTTATGATATTGTGTGCATTGATCCCAGCCCCCGGCATTAGAATAATGCGCCCGCGCGCTTTTTCCTGCAGTCGCGCAATCAAATGTGCCCCTAACAGAGCCTGCGGCGCTTGCCCCGAGGTCAGCACTCGGGTCACCTTAGCCTCTATCAATTGCTCAAGGGCTAAAAATGGATCGCGACAGAGGTCAAAGGCGCGATGAAAGGTGATAGGCAAGGGGGCGGAGGCTTGCATGAGAAGCTCTAAGGTCGGCAGGTCAATTTCACCTGTGGTCGTTAAACAACCAAACACCAGACCATCGGCGCCCTGGGCCTTGGCAAATTTGATATCGGTAAGCATGCAGGCGATATCGTCTTTATCGTAGACAAAGTCCCCTCCGCGCGGGCGGATCATGACGTTGATTTTAAGTTGCGGCAACAGCGCTCTACAGACGGTGAGCACCCCAGGACTTGGCGTCAGGCCACCTTCAGGTAGGGCGGAGCACAGTTCGATGCGGGTGGCGCCTGCTTGTGCGGCATTGATGGCACTGCGTAAATTGGCGGCGCATACCTCAAGCATATAGTGGCTCATGTTAACTCCGAAAGAAACTTTTGCACGCGGTGGCGGTCAGATAGGCAGTAGTTTAAGCAAAAAAGTGCCCGGTAGGTTGTAGGCTATGGCGCGCCCGGCAAAAGCGTGATATAAATCACGTTCATTAAGCTGGGAACTACCCGGCTGCAAGTTAACTTTTTCACGTTCACGGGGATAAAAGATGCCTTACCGCTATGATGAATTTCCGCTTGTACCTAATCAGTATCGACTCATTGCCTTAGATATGGACGGCACTTTATTGCGCCGTGACAAGACCATCTCCCCGCGCACCCAGGCGGTATTACAGGAATTACAGCGTCGCAACTATGCCATTGTGATTGAAACCGGACGTTGCCCCAGCGGGGTCTTGCGCTATGCCGATAGTATTGGCATTGATCTCAATCATACCTATGCCGTGTGCTATAACGGCGCGGCCGTATGCATCTTAGGGCAGGGCAAGGAGCTGTCGGCAGTGACGGCCCCGGGGAGCGCCATTAAAGAAATTGCCGCACTAGCTCATCGCTGTGGCGCTAAATTACATGCCTACAGTCAAGATAGAGCCTTACTGGTAGAAGATCACAATGTCTACTCGCAAAAGGAAATAGATCATTCACTCTCGCCTTTTGTGGAGGTGGACTTTGCCACCATCCCCGATGATGAGCCTATCTATAAGGCCATTGCGGTGGGTGAGGCTGACAAATTAGATAAAATGCGCGCCTCCTTGCCGCCGCATATTGGGGAGCAATTTGCAGTGATGCGCACGGACAGCTATTTCCTGGAGTTTGTGGCTGGCTCGTCAACTAAGGGGAGCGGCCTCATGCACTTATGCGCTTTATTGCATATTGATCCGCAAGCGACCATTGCCATCGGCGATGCGGAAAATGATGAGCAGATGATTAAGCTTGCGGGCCTGGGCGTAGCGATGGGTAATGCTACAGCTCAGCTCAAGGAGATGGCACAGGTGGTTACCACCTCCTGTGATGAAGATGGCGTAGCGGTGTTCTTAGAGCGCTTACTTGAGGCGTAAACGATGTTTAAATTTTCCCTTTTTTCCCGTACCGAGCGTCAAGAGCTTCAGGAAAGACGCGTGGACAGTCTGCCCCTTAAGATCTCTTTGCAATCCTTTTTACGCATCTTGACTCCTTTTTGGACCAGCCGCGATAGTATCAAATCGTGGGTGGTGATGGGCCTTATCATTGCCCTGACCGCCGGCTCCATCTTTATTGCCACCTCGATTAACACTTGGTATAAGGAATTTTGGGATACCATTCAGCAATATGATGTCGATGCTTTTGGCAGTCAGATCCTGGTCTTTGTGGGTCTGGCCTCAGTGCATGTGTTAGTGTCGGTATATAAGAGCTATCTGTGCTCGAAGCTGGCCATCGATTGGCGTCGCTGGCTTACCGGTAAGGTGATGAATGAGTGGCTGGAGCATAGCACCTATTACAAATTGCAACTTACCGATAAAAATACCGATAACCCCGATCAGCGTATTGCCGATGACTTAAATCTCTATGTCACTTCCACCATTGCGCTCTTCTTGGGTACGGCCACCGACTTGGCGATGGTGGTGACCTTTTCAATTGTGCTGTGGGATCTGTCAACTGCGGTCGACTTTACTTTATGGAATGGCTATGTGCTTCATCTGCCAGATGGCTATCTGTTCTATTTGGCCTTAATTTATGCCATTGTCGGTACCGCGGTGACCTTCCTTTTAGGTAAGCCCTTAGTCAAACTTAACTTTAGACAACAGCGCTATGAAGCAGATTTTCGTTTCTCGCTCATTCGCGTGCGTGAAAACGCCGAGTCCATTGCGCTCTATCAGGGGCAAAAAGAGGAGAACTTAACCTTACGGGAGCGCTTTGCGGCGGTGGTGAAAAACTATATCTTGCTTATTAACTGCCAAAAGCGATTGAACTTTCTTATCTTAGGTTATGCGCAAACGGCGGTACTCTTCCCGATTTTAATTGCCGCTCCGCTCTACTTTGCCAAGATTATTACCATGGGCTCCATCATGCAGATTAATTCGGCCTTTGGTAATGTGCAAAGTGCGTTGTCCACCTTGGTCAATAACTTCTCCTCATGGGCGGCCTTAAAGGCAGTAGTTGACCGTCTGGCTTTATTCTATGATGGCATGGAGCAAACGGAAAACATTGCCTGCCTTAAGCCTCACTATGGCGGAAATGACTTTAGCGTTGCGCATTTGCAGGTTAGTACTTCACGCCAAGAGATCTTGGCGCAGGATATTAGCTTTAAATTACAGCCTGGGCAGTCGCTACTTATTCGCGGTAAATCTGGCTGTGGCAAGTCGACCTTAATGCGTGCCATTGCCGGCATTTGGCCGTATGCCCATGGTGAGGTGACGATGCCGGACAACGGCCGGGTGCTCTTTTTAAGTCAACGTCCGTATTTGCCGCAAGGCTCATTACGCCAGGCCGCAGGTTACCCCGGCGCGCCGGAGCATGCGGGACAGACCGAGCGTTATTTTGCCGCCTTGGGCTTAAGTCATTTAATCCCGCTACTTGATAAGGTAGATCTGTGGGATCATATTCTCTCCTTAGGTGAGCAACAGCGTGTGGCCTTTGTGCGCGCCTTAATCTTAAAGCCGCAAGTGCTGTTTTTAGATGAGGCCTCTTCGGCCTTAGATGAGCCTACTGAGAAGCTGTGCTATGAGCTTATCCATCAAGAGTTGCCGCATAGTATCTTGGTAAGTGTCGGTCATCGGCAGACCTTGGTGGCGCAACATGAATTTAGCTTAAGCTGTGTGGACAGCCGCAACTGGAATTGGGCTACGCTTAAGGCCTAAGACTTAAGATTCCTTAAAGTAAACCGGGGCCTTAAGCCCCGGTCCCGGTATAGAAAGGTAAGTTAAATTTAGCCCTGATAGAGCATGCCTTGTTTTACCTGCGCCGTTACGGCCGGGCCTTGCAGGCAGTCTAAAATCTTAAAGGCAAAGTCCATGGCAAAAGCCGGGCCCTTGCCGGTAATGATTTTGGCGTCCTCATCTACCACCGCGCCATCTTCACAATAGCACTTGATATTATCGGCACATCCCGGGTAACCGGTAGCCTTGACCTTATCGGTAATAATGCCGTGATGGGCCAGCACGAAGCCCGGGGCGGCGCAGATGGCGGCGATATAACGCCCCTCTGCCTGCTGCTTTTGCAATAACTGCAATAAGATCGGGCAATCGCGGCAGTTTTCCGCGCCCTGCAAACCGCCGGGGATGACGATGACGTCATATTGATCTTTACAGTCGGCAATATTGGCATCGCAGACTACCTGGGTGCCATGGGCGAGGGTGACGGTCAGGCCTTCCTCTACGACGGCGGCCTTGACCACCTGCACGCCACCGCGCGCTAAGATATCGGCGGCGGCGGTAACTTCAAGATCTTCAGAGCCATTGGCATAGCAAACTAAAGCGCAAGTCATAATTTTTCCCCTTAAACTGCATCTTAAAAAGAAATCAAGGTTTACCAGTCTATTATGCCGACAAGCGCTTCGTTCTGGCAAATTGGTTAACCATTTAATTCCAGCGCCGGTTGCACCTTAGCGGCTCGCCAGGCTGGATAGAGCGCGGCAAGCACACTCATCAAGAGGGCACAGCCCATCACCAAGAGCACGTCACCAAGCTGCAAACTTGACGGTATAAAGTCAATAAAGTAGATCTCCGGGTTTAAAAACTTAAAGTTAAACTGCGTTTCGATAAAGCGCGTTAAGGGCGTAAGTCCCCAGGCAACGGCAAGCCCCAGGATGAGGCCTACCGTCAGGCCCTTTATAGCCGAGAGCAGCCCCAATAAACAAAAGGTGCGCACGATAAGCGGGCGGGGGGAGCCCATGGTAAGTAAAATGGCAATCTCGCGTTTTTTCTCACTTACCACCATCACCAAGGTGGAGACGATATTAAAGGAGGCCACGGCAAGCACCAAGATCATCGCCAAATACATTAAGCCGCGCACCATTTGTATATCATGATAGAGCTTGCCCTGGGAAAAGAGCCATGACTCAACGAAACAGGCCTCTTGCGCGGTGGCCGCCGCAGCCTGATAGGCAATGCTTTGCGCCTGCATTAAGTCGGTGACTTTAAGTTGAATTTGATTGGGCCCGGCCAAATTAAAGCGCGTTAAAGCCTTATCTAAGGCCACAAAGCCCACCGCATTATCAAGTTGCCCGCCACTGTGCAGCACCCCCACAATGCGCAGGGCCACACTTTGCGGGGCTTTGAAGGTCGCGCTAGTATCAGCGCGCGCCCCGGTGCTGACATAAAGATAGCAAATAGCGCCTACTTCTAAGTGCAGTTTGTCCATGAGCCCGCGCCCTAAGATAACCGGCAAAGTGGCGGGCGCGTCAGAGGTCGCTAAGCTTGTTGGTGCGGTGGTATCGAGCGTACTTAAAGGCACCGAGAGGAAGGGACTTATGGGGGTGAGCTGTAATTGCGCTTTACTGTCAACGCCATAGACAAGTCCCGGGGCCAAATCGCGGCCATTGCTGAAGACGACTTCAAGCTCTAAACATGGCAGGGCTGCGACAATGCCCGGCTCTTGACGTAAGCGCTGAGCAAAACCGTAGGCATCGGTGAAACTAACGTGGGTAGCTTTAATTTGCGCCGCCGGAATGAGGTTTAACACACGATTATTTAGCTCACGCTCAAAGCCGTTCATGGCCGACAGACCGACAATGAGCGCAAAGACTCCTACTGCAATGCCGGCCGTGGCGGCAAAGGACATGAATTTGGCCAGCGCCGCCTTACGTTTAGAGCGATAAAAACGCAGTGCCAGATTGAGGCTTAAAGGGCAGGACATGTCTTATCCTCAATAAAGTGGCCACTGCCGTTTTCCAGCGCAAAGATGGTATCGCAACGCCTTGCTAAACTTAAATCATGCGTTACCATCACCACTGCGCGCTCTTCGCTGCGCACCAGTTTTTCAAACAGGGCAAAAACAGTGGCGGCATTTTCCTCATCCAAATTGCCGGTAGGCTCGTCGGCTAAGATTAAATCAGGTTGCGGGCAGAGAGCACGGGCAATGGCTACGCGCTGTCTTTGGCCGCCTGAAAGCTCAGAGGGGCGCGCATGGCGCTTATCTTGCAGGCCCACTTTTTCTAAATACTCCGTAGCGCGGGCATAGGCCGTATCACGTGGCACTTTGGCAATAAGCAAGGGCAGGGCGACGTTTTCTAGGGCACTAAAGTCCATGAGCAAATGATGGAATTGATAGACAAAGCCCAAATGGGTGGCGCGCAATTGCGCCTTGGCCTTGTCTGAAAGCTTGAGTACGTCTATGTCTTTGAACAGTAATTGGCCGGAGCTGGGAGTGTCTAGCGTACCCAAAATATGCAATAAGGTGCTCTTGCCCGAGCCTGATTTACCGATAATGGCGGTAAGTTTGTGATCGGGGATAGCCATGGTCAGCCCCTTTAAGACCGGGGTGGCAATCGCGCCTTCATGAAAGGTGCGCGTAAGCTCAATGGCCTGCAAGATGGGGGTCATGTCTTTCTCCTATAAACTAGCCAAATGGCGTGAGGGGTCACAGGCGGCGGCCTTTAAGGCTGGATAAAGGGTACACAATGCCGCAAGAGCCAGGCAACTTAAGGCAATTACCACAATTTGCCCGACATTTAAGGTCACCGGCAGGGTGCCTTGAATAATGCTGATATTAAACAGCGTCAGCAGACTTTGCGCGTTTAAGGCCAAGGGCAGACCAAGGATAATTCCCAAGATAACGCCGCAAGCGGCGCAAATGAGGCCCTGGCACATAAAGATGGTAAGGATTTTCCCGCGGGTTAAACCTAAGGTCTTGAGTACCGCAATTTCATGTAAACGGGCGCTGACTAACATGGTAAGCGCCGAGAGGATGTTAAAGGCCGCGGTGACAATGATAAGGCACAGCATGACTGACATCGACAATTTCTCTAAGGCCACGGCCTTAAAAAAGTCGCCCTGTGTGGCGCGCCAATCGCTAAATGTAAAGCCCATGGCCTGCAGGCGTGGGCTTAAGTCCTCAATTAAAAAAGGATCGTGTAAAAAAAGACGCACGCTTAAGGTATTGGTGCGCAACAGGCGGCGCACATCGTCATAGGCGCCAATTAAGGTCACCGGCGTTCCTGCTGGCAAGGGCAGCGCCACCGGACGCTCAATGGTAAATAGCCGCTGCGTGGGGGTGAGGCCTAACGGGGTATAACGGGCATTTTGTGTGGCAATAAGGCGGATCTTCATCCCCGGCACGAGGCTGTGTTGGAGCATAAAGTTTTGCGGTACGAGCAGGGCATAGCTTTGCGCGGTCGGGGGCGTCAGGAGCCCTAGATCTTTAACGGTGAGAGTAGGAGACGTTGCACTTGGCTGTAACTTATCTAGTTCATAGCCCTGCAAGGTGGCAAGTTGCAAACCCTGCGGGCTTTGCAATAAGACCTCGCCTTGCACAAAGGGCAGGGCGGCACTTACTTGCGGAAGTTCTAAGAGGGTCTTGAGATCGCTCTCTTGCTTTAAGGTAACCACCACATGCGGGGTGGTGGCGAGAATGGCGCTTTTTAACCTATCTTGCAGGCCTTGCATGACGGCAGAGACGGTAATTAAGGCACTAACGCCAATGGCGATGCCTAAGGCAGCTAAGATGGCCACAAAGAAGGCAAATTTATGGGCCTGACGCGAAAAGGCATAACGCAGGGCAATACTGCAAGTAAGATGGTAGCGTAGCATGCAAACGTTGAGCTCATGGCAAGAATATGACGGCTTACTATAAACCTAAATTGCGCCTTAACTCAAGCAAAAATAAAGCCGGCTCTCTTGCCGGCTACAGTTAAGATTTACGTTGTGAAAATCTTATTGCTTGGCACCAAACCACTTTTGATAGAGCTTGTCGTAAGTGCCGTCGGCCTTAATCTTGGCAAAGCCGGAGTTGACTAAATTTAAGATCTCGCTATTGCCCTTGTTGACCGCAATACCATAATTCTCGGCCGATAAAGTGCCCGGCAGCGACATAATGCCGGCGGACTGATTAGTGGCCAAATAGTAGTCATTGACCGGACGGTCATTGATGGCCGCGCGGCAACCGCCGGCTTTGAGCTCTAAATAAGATTCCGGAGCGGAGTTGAACTGCTTGACCGTGGAGCCTTCAATTTGCTCTTCAGCATAGAACGCACCGGTGGTGCCGATTTGCACGCAAATGGTTTCATTCTTCAAATCGGCCACGCTCTTAATCTTATCCTTATCCTCTTGACGAATTAAGATGGTAAGACCAGATTCATAGTAGGGCTCGGAGAAATCGACGCGCTTGAGACGCTCTTCGGTAATCGTCATCGCCGACAGCGCCACATCGATGGTATTGGTAAAGAGGGCCGGGATTAAGGCATCAAAGGGCATGGTGGAGACTTCCATACTGTAACCTTCGGCCTTGGCAATCGCTTCGATAAGTTCAATGTCAAAACCGGTTAATTGCTTGGTTTGCTCGTCCATGAACTCAAAGGGGGCATAAGACGGCTCGGCACCAACGCGGAGTACCTGACCCTCAGCTGCTTGCACAGAGGAGAACAGAGCACCGGCGCTTAACAGAGCGATGCCGGCGGCAGTCCGCAGGGCCTTGAGTGAAAACATAGTTATCTCCTTGGAAAATGGTTAATACAATCAAGTTAACTAAAAATGTAGTTTATTGTAGAGCTGTCTGTTTATGGTGCAAGCTTTAAGTGCCGATCGCAGGTCAGGACGGGGGCATTGCTTAATTTTGGTGCGTAAGCTAGGCAGGTAAAGCGGGATGGTGGGCGCTATAGGCGGCCAATTTACGCTCTTTGCGCACAATTGGAGCATGCTTACAGTGCAATCTTGCCTTAAAAAGGTGCAGTAACGATCTCTACTAACACCAAGCTTGGCGCTTGGATTAACATGGAACGCTCTATTATTGCTTTAGAACTTAAATTTAGTTAGTCAGATAAGGTATGGATTCATGGAATTAGAGTCTTTATGTTTACATGCCGGTTATACGCCGAAAAATGGCGAGCCGCGCGTACTGCCGATTGTGCAGAGCACTACTTTTACTTATAGCTCCACCAAGCAGGTGGCGCAGCTGTTTGACTTAGAGTTACCGGGCTTTTTCTATTCGCGTTTGAGCAATCCGACCGTGGATGCGGTGGAGCAGAAAATTGCCGCTTTAGAAGGTGGTGTCGGCGCGATGTGCACCTCCTCAGGTCAGGCCGCCAGCCTCATTTCCATCATGACCTTAGCTAAGGCTGGCGATCATGTCTTATCGATGAGCAGTATTTATGGCGGCACCTTTAATTTATTTGCCGTGACCTTAAAGCGCTTTGGCATTGAGGTGACCTTTATCGATGAGCGCTCAAGCGATGAGGAGATTAAGGCCGCGATTCGACCGAACACCAAGGCTATCTTCGGTGAGACCATTGCCAATCCGTCGATGGATGTGCTCGATATTGAGCGCATTGCCAATATTGCCCATGAGGCCGGTTTGCCGCTTATTGTCGACAATACCTTTGCCACCCCGATCTTGTGCCGCCCGTTTGAATTTGGCGCCGATATCGTGGTGCATTCGACCACCAAGTATTTAGATGGCCATGCGCTGCAGGTAGGCGGCGTGATTGTTGACTCAGGTAAGTTTGACTGGACGGCAAGTCCGCGCTTTGAGGAATTTGTCACCCCCGATCCGTCCTATCACGGCATCGTCTATACCAAGACCTTTGGCAAGGCGGCCTATATCGTCAAGGCCCGCGCGCAGTTAATGCGTGACTTGGGCTGTTGCCAGACTGCCCAAGGTGCCTTCTATATTAATTTGGGCCTGGAGACCTTGGCCTTACGCATGCCGCGTTATTGCGAAAACGCCTTAGAGGTGGCCAAGTTCTTAAGTACGCAAGATAAGATTAGTGAGGTCCGTTATCCGGGCCTTGAAAGCTCGCCTAACTTTAAGCTGGCGCAAAAGTACTTAAAGAATGGCGCCTCGGGCGTGATCTCCTTTGAGTTAAAGGGCGGGCGTGAGGCCGGCGCGAAGTTTATCGACAGCTTAAAGATGACCTCCTTGCAGGTCCATGTGGCCGATATCCGCACCTGCGTGCTCCATCCGGCTAGCTCCACGCATCGTCAATTAACCGACGAGCAATTGGTAGAGTGCGGCATTACCCCGGGTCTTATCCGCCTGTCGGTGGGCTTGGAGAACGTCAAGGATATCATCGCTGATTTGACGCAAGCTTTAGCTGCCATCTAAGTTTAGTTTAAGGCAGAAAGCTTACCGGGCGCTTAGGGCTTTAAAGCTCTAAGCGCCCTTATTTTTAAGGCACTACATTACAGACGTCAAAAGAGGCCTTAGTGGTGATGGACGAGGAGCAAAGCAAGGAGCGCTCCTAAAAGGAGGCACGTAAGGCGCCACAGCGCACTCTTGGTGCTGCCGCTTGCTTTAAGGCGTGGTAAGAGCGCACTTAAGGCCACATAGATAAAGCTACTTCCCGCGATGGTAAGCGCATAGGGCAAGAGGAGCGTGAGCTCTTGTAAGATAAGACTGGAGCACAAAGCGCCGCCCACCATGCCGCCTAGGGCGACCACATTGACCACAAAGGCGCGTTTTTTACTATAGCCGCATTCAAGTAAGAGCGCATAATCGCCCATTTCCTGCGGCAATTCATGGATAAAAATCGCCGCGGTAACCGCCAGGCCCACATGCATATCGGTGGCAAAGGCGGTGGCCAACATAATGCCATCACAAAAGGTGTGCACTAAGGTGCCGCTTAAAAGTCCGGTCGCGCCGCTACTTGCGCTGTGCTCATGCGCAGGATCATGCCCACTTAACATCTCCAGTGCGGTGAGCACCAAGATAGTCCCCAAGGCCACCAAGCCCAAATCATGACTGTCAGCCTCCCCATGTAAGGCCTCGGGCAATAAGTGGGCAAAAGCGAGGGTCAACAGCATGCCGGCTGCCATTAAGGCCAAGGGCTTGGCCAGGCGCTCAATGCGTTGCAGACCAATTAAGAGTAAGGCGGCAATGGCGCACAGTGAGGAGCTAGCTGCCGCCAATAACATTATGAGCATGCCACCTCCAAAGCTTTTTTGGCATTCTGCACCGCCTGCAATACCTGCAGCATTTGTTTGGTCACTGCCACATCATGTACGCGCACGATGCGCGCTCCGCGCTCCACGCACAGCATCGCCGCTGCCGCTGAGGCGGCTATACGATCGTGCACCTGCGGGGCATCAATTACCTTGCCTATCATGCTCTTGCGCGACAGGCCAATTAACACGGGATAACCGAGCGTACACAAATGCTCTAAGGAAGCGAGTAGCTCATAGTTATGTTGTACTCTTTTACCAAAGCCAAAGCCTGGGTCTAAGATAAGCTGGTCACGGGCGATACCTGCTTGTTCACATTGCGCGGCACGGGCTAATAAAAAGTGCGTCACTTCCGCCGGGCAATGTATATAGTGAGGACTTACTTGCATCTGTTGCGGCTCTCCTTGGCTGTGCATGAGACAGACTGGCACGTGTAAAGAAGCGGCCATGGCCAAAGCTCCGGGACGCTGCAGCGCGCGCGCATCATTAATCATGTCGGCGCCGGCGGCAATGCCAGCGCGCATCACCTCAGGGGTGGAAGTATCTAAGGATAAGGGGGTGGCAAAACGCGCATGCAAAGCCTCAACTACTGGAATGACACGTTCTAATTCCTGCGTAGTAGACAGCGGCGTGGCAAAGGGGCGGGTTGATTCGCCGCCAATGTCGATGATATCAGCACCCTCGGCAATCATCTTGGCTGCATGATCAATGGCCGTGGCGACAGTATTATGCTCTCCGCCATCGGAAAAAGAATCCGGGGTTACATTTAAGATCCCCATGATGCGGGGCGTGGCCAAGTCCAAGGACTGCGTTTTAAAATTTAAGATCATGTTTTCCCTTTAAGTGACAGTAGTTTTAATCTTTATGCGGCGGCAGGGGGATCGCGCGTGGCACATAACCTTCGGCCACGCCGCTGACGCGCGCGGCGGTACCTACCGCCTGTGAAGCTGGCGTCTGTTGGGGTCTGACGCGTGCCTCACGATTTTTACTTAAGCGTTGGGCAAAGGCGCGCTCCCAGGCATGTTGATTGCGTTTTTCCGGACGGCCTTGCCAGTAACTTACAAAGGCGCGCAATTCCTGATCGCTAAAGTCAGCACTATCAAGGCCTGCCAAGAGCGCGGTTTGGGCAAAGGCTGCAGAGGGGCGCCAGGCACTGTGCATGGCAAAGGGCAGGGCCGGAAGCGCGGTCATTTCTGCCTCGACCAATGGCAGGCGATATTCCTTACCGTGGGCGCGCTCAGTATCTGAGGCCGGAGCCATTAAACCACAGTGCATCAGCTCCTGTATAAGTTGCAGGCAGATTTGCGGACTGGCATTAAATGGGCAAACTGGCGAGTTATTTTGCAAGGCCATAATCATTTCTCCCAGCGGCGCACTATACAGGCCGCGCTCGGCGCGCGGGCGGATAAAAAAGAGATAAAGGGAGCGCGCTTCATGGGAAAGAAAGCGGTCTTGCAGTTTAGTAAATTCAATATTATTCATTAAGTTACTTAAGTTATTACGCGGTTTTGCCGTGCCTATTATAGGCTTAAAGCACTATTTTTGCCTTGCGGAGCATTAAAGTGCTACAATCAATTTTACAGTTTTATATATGTTCAATCGTATAAATGTACACCATTGAATTTAAGTAAAATTTTAAAAATAAGTGACCCTCATGGCTAGCCCGGAGTAAAAAGTTGAGTTAGCATAGGTTAACTTAAGACGGTGGTCAAGGATTTTAAAGGTCAACTACCCCCGCCTAAAGAGGCGGGGGCTTGAAGCTGCAGAGCTTTAAGCCCAGGTTGACTAGCCTAAGTCCCGCAGGGGACTGCGCTTATCAGGAAACAGGCACCGCGGAATGTTGATCCAA
>JAHLFG010000038.1 GCA_018883895.1 Candidatus Anaerobiospirillum merdipullorum | reverse complement strand
AACTTGGATCAACATTCCGCGGTGCCTGTTTCCTGATAAGCGCAGTCCCCTGCGGGACTTAGGCTAGTCAACCTGGGCTTAAAGCTCTGCAGCTTCAAGCCCCCGCCTCTTTAGGCGGGGGTAGTTGACGTCAGGTCAGCCTTGGATGCAAGTTTAATTAAAGCTTGCGTACAGGCTAAACTTTTATGAAAGGCACCTAGCGGCAGACACTCATACGGACCATGACAATTAAGCGCCCCGGTAAAGATATTGGGACAGGGCAAGCCACGTGCTGACAGATTGGAGCCATCGGTACCTCCACGCACCCAATTTTCATGCACCTCTACCCCCGCTTGCGCATAGGCCTGGCGACAGAGGGCTAAAATCTGCGGCTTTTGTTGCAAGATAGCGCCCATATTGACGTATTGATCGGTAAACTCCACGCTCACGCTATCTGAGTACTGTGCATTCATGGCGGCAGCTAAATGGGAAATATAGTCCTTACGCGCCTGCAGGCCCTCCTTGGTATAGTCGCGCAAGATTAACTGCACCTGCGCCTCTTCCACCGTGCCCTGTACCTTATAGACATGATAGAAGCCTTCCTTATCCCGCGTACTCTCCGGCGCCTGATTTTCCGGCAACTGCAAGACTAAGCTTGAGGCAAGTTTGACGGCATTGATAAGTTTGCCATAGGCGGTGCCGGTGTGAATGGCCCGACCATGCACCGTAAGCTTACAAGAAGCGGCATTAAAGGTCGCCACATCAAGCTCCCCTTGCGCACAACCGTCAATGGTTACCCCAAAGTTAGCGCCAATGTCCTCAAGGGGCACATAATCTGCCGAACGCCCAATCTCCTCATCGACCGTAAAGGCAAAGCTTAACGGCCCATGGGCAAATTCTTCGTGTAAAGCCTGTTGAATTAAAGTAAGTAACACCGCACAGCCGGCCTTATCATCAGCGCCCAATAAGGTGGTACCGTCGGTAACTAAAATATCCTCCCCCACATGCGCCTTAAGCTCAGGACAGAGCGTGGTGGTCAACCTAAGTCCTGAAGAGAGCGCAATATCCCCTCCCCGATAGGCCTTAACCACTTGTGCCTTGACATCCTTACCGCTGCAATCTGGGGCGGTGTCGATATGGGCAAGGAGCAGTAAATGCGCCGCTGCGTCACAACCTGCCGTTGGCGGCAATTGCAAAATAAGCACTCCTTGGGCATTTTGCCATAACTTATAGTCGCTACGCCCGGTAGCTTGTGCGTAGGCGACAATCTTATCGTGCACCCACTTTAAGGCAGTCAGTTGGCCAGGCGTCGAGGGGGCGGCACATTGATTTTCATCAGCCTGCGTATCAAAGGCAATTAAATGTAAAAAGTTGTCCACTAAAGGGGAGATAGCGGCTAATTCTTCTACAGCCTGCGGCCCTTGCGGATACTCAATTAATGTACTCATCTTGGTTCCTTATCTTTATCTTTTACGCGCACTTTAACATATCTGTGTAAAGCGCTATTCGCGGGCTAAAGCCTCAATCGGGTTTAAACGTGAGGCTGAGCGGGCGGGCATAAAGCCAAACACAATGCCGATGGCAGAAGAGGTAATCACCGCCGCCAACACTGAAGCTAGCGAAAAGGACAGTACAATTGAGGAGGATAAGGACTGTACGATGTTGCCGACAATAAAGGTAAGGAGCACCCCAGCAAAACCACCGATAAGACAGACCATCACCGCCTCAATTAAAAACTGTGCCAAGATATCGCTTTGTCGCGCCCCCACCGCCATGCGAATGCCAATCTCGCGCGTACGCTCGGTGACCGACACCAACATAATATTCATCACCCCGATACCACCTACTACCAAGGAGATCACCGCAATAGCGGAAATGAGCAAGGTAAAGGTCAAGGTGGCCGATGAAATGGACTTCATAATGGTATCGGAGGACTGAATGAAAAAGTCCTGCCGTCCGTGGCGGGCGGTCAATAAACGCACGATCGCCCGCTCGGCCACCGCCGTGGAAAAGCCCGAGGCCACGCGCACCACAATGGAGGACAGATAATCTTGTTTGATAAGGCGCGTCATCGCCGCGGTATAGGGCAGATAGACATTTAAACTATCCGGCCGCACGAAAGGACTGTCCTTTTCCTCAAGCACCCCGACAACCGCCAAGGGGACAGCATTGACTAAGATAGCCTGTCCAATTGGATCTTGATGGGCAAATAGATTTTGCGCGGTATTGTGGTCAATCACACAGATCTGGCGATTTTGCTCCACGTCACCACTAGTAAATAAGCGCCCGGCACTTACCTCATAGCCATAGACGCGAAACATATCGGCCGAGACGCCTTGCGCGGTGGCGTTATATTCCAAATTGCCGCGGCGCAGCAAGACCGAAGATTGCACGGCAGCGGAAGCTGAATCGGCAAAGGGTTGCCCGGCTAAGGCATTTAAATCCCGCGGGGTTAAAGTGCGCACCCGCCCCGAGCGCACATCACCCATCCTTTCACCGGGGTAAATGGTAATAGTATTGGTGCCAAGTGACGAGATATTGGCCATAATTTGCTCGGAGGCACCGCGGGCTAATGCTACCACACTGACCACCGCCATAATACCGATGATGATGCCCAACATAGTAAGCAAGGTGCGCATCCGATTGGCCACCATCGCGCGCCAAGCCATGATAAAGGCCTCTTTAAAGCGATCATAAAAGGCCCCCCAGCTTTGCGCCCAGACATTTTTAATCACACTGCCACTGCCGGCCTTTTGCACCCCCGCATCCATACGCTTGTCATTTAAGGCATCGCTCTTAATGGCGCCATCTTCAATGGCGATGATACGTTTGGCGCAAGCGGCAATTTTAGGATCATGAGTCACGAGGATGATGGTATGCCCCTGCTCATTGAGCTCACTTAAAATCTTCATCACCTCAGCGCCACTTTTAGTATCCAGTGCGCCGGTAGGCTCATCGGCTAAAATAATTTGCCCGCCGTTCATTAAGGCCCGCGCGATAGACACGCGTTGCTGTTGACCACCGGATAATTGGGAGGGCTTATAGCCAAGGCGTTCGTGTAGCCCCAATTTAGCCAATAACTCTGCCGAGCGTAGCGCGCGTTTGCGCGGTTTAACCCCGGCATAAATGGCCGGAACCTCGACATTTTCTTGCGCACTTAAATGTCCCAAGAGGTGATAGCGCTGAAAGATAAAACCAAAGAAATCCCGGCGTAAGGTGGCTAAGGCATCGGGCTCTAATTTGGCCGTATCGGTACCATTGACGCGATAAGAGCCGGCACTAGGGGTATCCAAACAACCGATGATATTCATCAAAGTCGACTTTCCCGAGCCGGACGGGCCGATAATGGCCACCATTTCCCCAGGGTAAATCTTAAGGGAAATGCCATGCAAGACCTCCAGCTCACCCCCGCCTTGGGCATAGGAGCGTCTCACGCCATTTAATTCAATTAAAGGTTGCGTCATGACAGGCTCCTTGTATTAGCGAAAGCGTCCCGGTACTCGGCCTTTGGCCAAAGCCTCAGCCTCGGCGGTGGCCACATCATCCCCAATCACCACCACGTCAGTAGAGGTCAAACCGTCAAGCACCTCAATAAATTGCTCATCACGCAGGCCCAAACTTAATGCTTTTTCATGCACACTACCATCTTTAGCCGCCACATAGACGGAGCCATGCCCCTGATAGTCATCTGAGCGTAAAGCAGTTAAAGGAATGGCGAGCACATTATCTTTTTTGGCAATGGTAATGGTCACATTGGCCGTCATATCAATGCGCAGCAAGCCCTCGGGATTGTCCACATCCAAAAGCGCGTTGTAATACACCGCCTCGGTCGTAGAAGAGGACGAACTTGATTGTGTAGTAGTATCCTCAGCACTTGCCGGCGCCGGATCGATACTGACCAATGAAGCCTCAAAGGCCTGATTTTGCAGACCCAAGATGGTAAAGCTTGCGGCCATGCCCGGGCGCACTCTGACCACATCGGCCTCCGAGATTTCCGTTTCCACCGTCATTACATCCAATTTGGCCAATTTTAAAATGGTCGGCGTAGTTTGATTGGCGTTAACGGTCTGGCCTTCCTCCACCGGGATGGCATATACGGTGCCGTCCATCGGCGCTCTAATTTGGGTATAGCCCAAATTGGTCTTAGCATCATCTACCGCAATCACCGCCTGCTGATATTGCGCCTCAAGGGCCGCCAAATCGGCCTCACTGACCTCTAAATTAGCCTGCGCCAATTCCAATTCTTGCGCCGAGGTGGCATCCTGGCGCCTTAAAGTTTGCTGACGCTGATATTCAAGGCGATTTTTCTTTAGCTCCGCTTGTTTGGCCTTAATCTGGGCCTCAATTAATTTCTCTTGTGCCTGCGCAGTACGTAAATTATTTTCCTGAATTTGCGGATCGATTTCACAGAGCAATTGTCCTTCGGTGACCTTATCGCCCTTTTTGACATAGAGCTTTTGAATCTGCCCTGAGACCTGCGCACCGACATCAACCTCCACCTTACCTGCCAAGGTGCCGGTGGCAAAAACCTGATTTTTAATATCACGCATTTGCGGACTTACCGTCATATAGGTAGGCGCCGTCGAGCTACAGCCATAAAAATACGCGCCCGCGCCTAATAGCGCCAGGCCCAGCACGACCGAGATAATTTTGATGTGACGACTTGCCATAGCTCTACTCCTTAGGTTGCCAAGCCTTAATTAATCATTAAGTCTATTATCTAAGATGACAAATTAGCCTAAGCTTAGCGTAACAAAAGTTTCTGCCCTCTTCCTTAAGTTACCTTTAAGGAGGCACTTAAAGCTGAAAATTGCCGTAAAAACGGCTAAGATCATCTTAATTTATTGCCGCTAAATAAGAGTAGCCTATCATGCAGTCATATCCGGTCATTACTTTAAGCGCAGGACGGGGAAAATCCGTATTGCGCCATCATCCGTGGATTTTCTCCAAAGCCCTTGCTCAAACCCCAAATCTGCCCTCGGGCAGTCAAGTATGCGTGCGCAGCGCCGACGGGCAATTTTTAGGCTACGGCATTTATAGCGCTAAGTCGCAAATTAAGGTACGTCTGCTCTCCTTTAAAGAAAATGCGCCCATTGATGATGCTTTAATTGCCTCACGCGTCATCCACGCGTGTAAGGCCCGCGATAGCTTACGCGCGCAGGGCAATGATGGGGTGCGCCTCATTGCCGCCGAAGGGGACTTTTTGCCCGGCGTCATCGTTGATTTGTACAATAACTTTTTAGTCATTGCCATTAGCTCGTGGGCCGGTGAAGCCATCTACGATAGTCTGATTGCCACCTTAAAGAAAATTTTCCCCACCCACGCTATCTACGAGCGCTCAGATGGAAAGGCCCGGCAAAAAGAGGGTTTAAAGCCGCGCACCGGTGTCATTGCCGGCAATACGCCTGAGGACATTATCTATGTCAAAGAAAACGACCTTATCTATTTGCCCATTGATATTAAAAACGGGCATAAGACCGGCGGCTATCTAGATCAGCGCGACAGCCGGGCCGCTTTACTACCTCTTGCCAAAGGCGCACGGGTATTAAATTGCTTTGCCTATACCGGAGGCTTTGGGCTCTATGCTCTCAAGGGCCGCGCGAGGCGGGTGGAGAATATCGATGTCTCGGCCTTGGCCTTAAAACACGCCAAAGAAGGGACCGCCTTTAATCATTTAGATCCCGGACATGCCCGCTTTATTCAAGAAGATGTCTTTGCCTATTTGCGCGCCCAAGTAGCGGCCAAAGAAAAATACGATGTGGTGGTCTTAGACCCGCCCAAATTTGCCGAAAGTGCCGCCAATTTAAAAAAGGCCTGTCGCGGTTATCAGGATATCAATCGCTTGGGCTTTGAGCTCTTACGTGAAGGCGGACAATTGCTGACCTTCTCCTGCTCCGGGCTCATGGACAGCGCCCTCTTTCAAAAGATTTGCGCTGACGCAGCCTTAGAGGCCGGAGTGGATGCTCAAGTCGTACGTACCTTCAGGCAAGCTGCCGACCACCGCGTGGCCCTGCCCTGCCCGGAGAGTTTTTACTTAAAGGGCCTCCAGATTCAAGTGTGCTCAGGAGGATATCATGCTGACCATTAAGACTGTGCCTACCACTGCCTTTATGCAAAATACCCGCATTATCTATGACAGTGCCACGCAAAGTGCCTTAATTTGTGATCCGGGGGCGGACAGTTTGCGCCTTGGGGAGTATTTACAGGCCCATCAATTAAGCTTAAAAGCCATTATCCTCACCCATGGGCATTTAGATCATGTAGGCGGAGCTGCCAGCTTGGCACGGCGTTTTAACGTGCCCATTATCGGACCTGCCGTAGCCGATGAGCCCTTAATTGCTGCCTTGCAGCAACAGGCGCAGGCCTTTGGCCTGCCCCCGGCGGAAGGTTTTAGCCCCCAATGGGTGCACGATGGCGATAACTTAGAGTTATTACCGCAAGTAAACTTTAGCGTCATTACCACTCCAGGTCACACGCCAGGTGGAGTAAGCTGGTATGTCAGTGCAGCCCAAATCGTTTTATGTGGCGATACCCTCTTTGCCGGCTCTGTCGGTAGAACTGACTTCCCCGGCGGGGACTTTACTGCCCTAGAGCACAGTATTCGCGACAAATTGTATGCCCTGCCTGAGGAAACGCGCGTATTGTGCGGGCATGGTCCGGATACCACCATTGGGCAAGAGCGGCTTTACAATTCCTTTGTGCGCGCCTAAAACAGGTTGTACCCGAGGCATCTATGGCTGAAGATTTTCGTCTGCGTGTCTTTACCACCGCCGCGCGCACCTTAAGTTTTAAGCAAGCGGCCGATGAGCTGTGCATTACCCAACCTGCCGTAAGCAAACATATCCATGCGCTTGAGGAGCTCTATCAGGTAAGACTATTTGAGCGCTTGGGCAATAAGTTAAGCCTCACCCCGGCAGGCCTTGTCATGCGTGAACATGCCGAGAAAATACTTACTGACTATGCCACGCTGTCCTATGCCATGCATTTGTTTACCGCCAAGACCACCGGTACCATTCGTCTGGGGGCGAGTACCACCATTGCCCAATATCTGCTACCGCCTATCTTGGCTGCCTTTAATACCGACTATCCACAGGTGGAAATCTCGCTTTTGACCAGTAACAGTCGCCATATTGAGAAGGCGCTTACCACGCATGAAATTGAGCTTGGGCTTGTTGAAGGCGTCTTTCATGCCCCAGGGCTTATCTATCAGCCCTTGATGCAAGATGAGCTGTGTATCATCGCCCCATATGACATGCATCTGCCCGCTTGCTTAAGCTTAGAGCAATTTTGCGCGCAGGACTTTGTTTTACGTGAGCACGGCTCAGGGACCTTGGATGTTATCGCAAAGGAATTGCAACGCCATGGCATTAAGTTAAGCTCTTTGCCTATTAAATTACATCTGGGATCATCAGAGGGCATCAAGCTCTTTTTACAACATCGCCCCTGCCTGTCCATTGTTTCGCGTTTGGCCGTCGCCAGCGCCCTGCAACGCCATGAGCTCAAAGAGCTGACGGTGCCGCAGTTAAATTTCACCCGGGAATTTAATTTAGTGCTCTCCCCCGGCCCCATTTCTCCGCTAACGCAACGTTGCATGGACTTTATTCGTTTGCACTGTGCCCCAGCAGCACGATAACTTTTGGTTATCAGCCCCAACATAAAATCAGTGGTCAAAATAGCCTTAAGCGACTATCGTAGACCCAGCCTAAAATTTTAGCTTGAGGTGATGCATGTTTACGGCACAAAATCGCGCTGATACCTTACACGGTTTACTCTTAATGGCGCTCTTTACCTGCGCAGCTTTCTATATTGCGCAAATCCCCTTGGTCAAAAGCTTATCTTTAAGTCCCCTTATCGTCGGCATTTTACTTGGCATGATCTATGCCAATACTTTACGCAAAAAACTGCCCGAAAATTGGGCTCCGGCCTTAAAGTTTTGCACCAAACAAATCTTACGTACGGGCATTGTGCTGTATGGTTTTCGTTTAACCTTAACGCAGGTACAGGAAGTAGGCCTGCCGGCGGTAACGGTTGACCTCATCATTGTCTGCGGTACCTTAACTTTAGGCGTCATTTTGGGCAAGCTCATTAAACTTGATGCCGATACCGCCCTAATGACTGCCACCGGTAGCTCCATTTGTGGTGCCGCCGCCGTATTAGGCGCTGAACCGGTGGTGCGCTGTGCTCCGCACAAGACCGCCATTGCGGTCTCAACGGTGGTCATTTTTGGCACCATCGCGATGTTCCTCTACCCCATTATGTATCGCCTGGGGCTACTTGATGGCTTAAGCTCCCAGCAAGTTGCCATCTATACCGGCGCGACCTTACATGAAGTAGCCCACGTCGCCGGTGCGGGTAACGCCATGGATCCCACCGATGCCTTAGGCATTGCCGGTACCGCCACCATCACCAAGATGATTCGCGTGATGATGTTAGCCCCGGTTCTCGTCATCTTAAGCTTAATCTTAATGCGCGTGCGCTCTGCTGTGTCAGGCAACGGGAGCAAGCCTAAAAATAAGATCACCATCCCGTGGTTTGCCTTTGGTTTTATTGCGGTGATTGCCTTTAACACCTTGTTGCAAGCCTTATTTGATGCTCCGACGGTCAAGGACATTCCGCTCAATGGCACCATTGAATATATCTCAACCTTCTTGCTTACCATGGCGATGACGGCCTTAGGTGCCGATACCTCCATCGATAAGTTCAAGGCCGCCGGTGCCAAGCCCTTTGTTTTGGCCTTGATGCTCTTTATCTGGTTGTTAGTGGGCGGTTATTTACTGACCTCATACTTAGTGCCGCTTTTAAGCTAGCCCTCCATCTTTTGCCCATCGTGCCGCGCGCAACTGCACGATGGGTCTAACCTTAAGATTAAACAGTTTTTTAGCCCTACCTCAAAATTCTAATTGTTGCTCAATGCTATACTGCAGCTAACCTTCATCCACTACCTTAAGGAATTATCATGGTTGGTTTTATTGATGCAGTAAAAACATGTGCCCTTAAAAAGCCGTTTAACTTTCGTGATCGCGCGCCTCGGGCGGAATATTGGTGGTATATGCTCGCGCTGATGATCCTTAGCGTTATCGTCAATATTCTCATCCTCGTCCCCATCGTGGGTGCGATCCTTTACTTGGTATTTTCAATTTTCAGCTTTATCACCACCCTCAGTGCCGCGGCGCGCCGTTTACATGATATCGACCGTACCGCGTGGTGGCTGGTCGCTCCCTACGGTGTTCTCATCTTAGGGATGATAGTGATGTTATTAGCTGCCGCCCTGAGCGCAGATTTCTTGACCTCGATAGCCGGCATTATCTTTATCGTCGGTGGTTTAATCTTCATCGTGCTCTTGATCTTCTTTGTCCTCCCGGGCACGCGTGGTCCCAATCGCTTTGGTCCCGATCCTAATGGTCTAGCCTTAGCTACCCCTAATGTCAGTGAGCAAGCGACGCCGGAAAGTCAATCAAGCCCGGCACAGCCTGCAAATCCGGGGGCGCAAATTCCCGGTAGCGATGGTGATTTCACCAAAATAGAAAAATAATTTTCTCTTTCCCCATGCCCCCGTCTAAAGCCCGGGGGCTTAACGTATTTAAATGCTCTTTAAACGCCCTTTTTCGGTGCGCTATTCCCCATAAGCCAAACTTAAAGCGTGCCCCTATAGGTTAATGTCAACGTGCGACATTTAGCCGTAGCTTTAGTTTAGCTTAGCCCTGCAGCTTTCCAAGCAGCACGCGGTATGAGTTTTAAGTTTTGGCCCGTAACAGATACAGGGCGAGCAGTAAAAAGATAAGGCTTGGCAAGCTTGCTCCTAAGATAGGCGGCAGCCCATAGACCAAGGCAAAAGGCGCTCCAAATTGATTGGCCACATAGAAGCTAAAGCCCAAAGCAATACCAGCCACCACGCGTGCGCCCATGGTCATCGAGCGTAGCGGGCCAAAGACGGTAGAGGCCGCCAACAGCAGCATCACCACCATGGTAAAGGGCGACATAATCTTATTGTAAAGCTCCAAGCGATAGGAGGCGGTATCTTGCCCGTTATCTTCAAGGTAATTGATATAGTCAAGCAAGCCATCAATGGTAAGATCACGCCCGCGCAGACCTAAAATCTCCACCCGTTCGGGATTTAAATGTAACCACCAGGTCTCACGATCCAAATGCGTCGGCACCACTTCAGCGGCGGCAAAAATAATCTTATCGACATCGTGCATCACCCATGAGCCTTCTTCATAGGTACCGCGTTTGGCCCGGCTGACTGCCACCAATTCATCGCCATTGAAGTCATAGCGCACAATTCCCATTAAGGAATTATCGGACATGGTATAGCGCACGCCGATAAAGCTCTCGCCTTCACGTAGCCACAGTCCGTCATAGGTCACCGAGATATTGCCTTGTGCCGCATAGAGATTGTATTGATTGGCCGCATATTGCTCCAAACGCGGCACGGCCACCTCACCTATAGCAAAAACCAGCAAGATAAGCGGAAAGACTAACTTTAAGGCGCTTAACACAATGCCGGCACGGGAAATACCGACGGATTGCAAGATGATAAGCTCAGAGTTGCGTGCCAAAAGTCCCAGACCAATCACGCCGCCTAGTAGCACCGCAATGGGAAAGAAGAGCACAAAGAGCCCTGGCAATTGCAAGCCCAGATAGCCAATTAAAAAGGTAAAACCAATTTCTCCACGCCCGATATAGCGCATCTGATCGATAAAGGTAATAAGGCCAGTTAACAGGAGCAAAAAGATGGAAACCAAGATAATGGTCAATACCACCTGCTTACCCACATATTTATCTAAAATGCCCATAGCTACTCCTTATGCCTGCTTCTTGCGCGTGCGGGTACTGTTATCTTGGCGTTTAAACAGATTTTGCAGATAGTAGCGCGGTAAGTTCAGGGGTACCACCACGCACAGAGTAAAGAACACCGGCACCAAGTATAGCCCCGGATAAAGTGGCAACTGATGGTGATTGATGAGATTGCGCGCTGACAAGAGGAACATATAGTAAGCGGCATAGATAAGTAAGGCCGGCATTAATTTGGCAAAGCGCCCCTGCCGCGGATTGACCATCGACAGTGGCACCGCCACCATACTAAGTACAAAAACGGCAAAAATTGAAGAGATGCGCCATTGCGCCTCCACTTGATAATCAATGCGCTCAGATTGCATTAATTGCGCAGTAGACAAAGTATCCTTCGAGGAATCTTCCTGTGCCGCCACGGGCCCCCGCGTCACCGGAGCCTTAAACTCAGTAAAGTTGACGCGTCGATAATTTTCGGCATTGCTACTTGCCTCATAGCGTTTGCCATCAAAAAGATACAGCCAGCGCACATTTTCTGCATCAGTTTGCAAATAGCCGCGCTTGGCCAGCGTAATCGCGCCACCATCACTGGCAAAGGGCGCATCCATCACATAGATCCGCTCGACAGTTTTCTCATCTTCATCGCCGCCCACTTCATCAATATAGACGGTAAAGCGATCACCCAAGGTCACAAAGCGCCCACTTTCAATGGGCAAAAATTGCGGATTGTTCTGCGCATCTTGCTGTAATTCCTCGCGCGCCTGTGCCGCCTGCGGAATTAAATGGACACTATTCCACCCGGTGATAAAAGCGGTAATAGTGGCAAGCACCAAGGTCACCGCCATCACATTGACCGGCGAAAAGCCCACTGAGCGCAAGACCACCATCTCAGAATCCGAGCAAATGCGCCCTAGGGTCAGCAAGATGGCTAAAAATAAGGTCAAAGGGATCATGATAAGCGCAATTTCCGGGATGGCATAGAGTGCCAAGGAGGACACCAATTCCACCGGTAAGGAGCCCACCGCGGCGCGACTTATCAAACGGATTAAGCTTTGACAGATAAAGATGGTCAGCAAGATAATCAAGATAACCACCTGAGTCTTGGCAATTTCTTTGAACAGGTACTTATAAAAGATCATTTATATCTACCTTGTACGCGGTGCGTTAGCTAAAGCTCTAATCCAGGCGCGCAACAAAGCAAGTGGCGCCCGCGGCGGAATAAAGGGAGCTTGTAGCGCAAAATGCTGCAGATCACTTAATGCCGTAAATAAATGCTCGGCTGGCAAGCGACACAATGCCGCCGCACTCTGCGGGTTTAACAGCGGCAACTGCGTCACACTAAGCCCGGCTTTATATTTTAACAGCTCACGCGTAAGTTCGCCTAAGATAGTCACCTCTAAGGCAGGTCCCAAAGCGGCAAGTTTTTCCACCACCGCCACGTCAGAGCCCCCATTTAAGGCTGGAGGCAACAGGGTCAAAATCTCTTGGGTCTTATCAATCACGCCCTGTTGGAGCAGGCGTAAAGCTCCCAAGGGCGCCTGCTGACTTAAGGCCAAGGCGATGGCAATTTTGCTGTCAGCAAAACCATAGGGCTGCAAAAATTCCTGCGCCTGCGTTAAGGTGGGGACCGTGACTTTAAGCTTAAAGGCGCGCGAGATAATGGTCGGCAACAGGCTTTCTAAACTTTTAGCCGTAAGGATAATGAGGGTATGCGGGGGCGGCTCTTCAAAGCTTTTTAAAATGCTGTTAGCTGCACCTACGGGCATGGTGTGGGCCTCATGCACGATAGCGACCTTACCCTGCCCCCCAACATGGGACAAATTGAGCCACTCGATGAGCTTACGAATGCTGTCAATGCGCACGCTACGCCGCTGTGCCCCGTTATCTTCGATGTTGGCAGCCTCTTGCAACAAAGGTAGCGGATTGGTCAGCACATCAAGCCCTGCATCCGCCTCATCTTTAAGGGTGGGACGCACCACAATAAAATCAGCATGTGCGCCGGCGACAAAACTCTTACACGAGCGACAAGTGCCACAGGCCACGCCCTGCTCTTTGTGCTCACACAGATAAAAGCGCGCACACTCCAGGGCCAAGTCTAAAGTGCCTAAATCACTGTGGCCTGCCAAAATCACCGAGCCTGGCAGACGTCCCTGCCCACAGGCAGTGGCAAAGGTGTGAAAACTCTCTTGCAACCACGGATACAGCATCTTAGCGCTCCTTTAATCTAGCGCAAATTTCCTGCCAGGCGGCAGCGGCTACCTCTTTTTCATTCAAGGTACCATCGATAATCTTGACATAAGGAAGTAGCGCCCCTACCTGTAAATAGGCCCGGCGCACCCGCTCAAAGAAAGCAAGTTGCTCCAGCTCAAAGCGATCGCGCTCTCCACGGGCACGCACGCGTTGCATGCCAACTTCAACCGGCACATCGATAAGTATGGTCAGATCCGGGGTAAAGTCGCCTAAAACCGCCTGCCTTACTTGGTTAATAGTATTAAAGGGTAAACCGCGCCCCCCGCCTTGATAGGCAAAGGAGGAGAGATCGTGTCTATCGCACAGTACCATCGCTCCACGCGCTAAGGCCGGTTTAATTTGCAAATTAACCAATTGCACGCGTGAGGCATACATCATTAAAAGCTCCGCCTGCGCGCAGATAGGCTCGCTGGTATGTTGATTTTTTAAGATGGCGCGCAAGTTTTCCCCCAGCGCAGTGCCTCCGGGCTCACGTAAGGTCACCACCTCATGTCCTTGTGCCTGCAGGTTAGCCGCTACTTTTTGCACTAAGGTACTCTTGCCGGCACCTTCACCACCTTCAAAGGTAATAAAGAAACCGCGACGGCCGTCGGCCGCATTGTTTAATTCATCTGCCATGCATCACCATCATTCATTATTAGCTTGGGCTTGTTTATACTCCCGCACGCTCTTGCGATAGGCCGCAACATTACGATTGTGTTCTTTTAAGGTCGCCGCAAAATTGTGGCCATCCTGTGGATCATAGCTTTTGGCCACAAAGTACAGCGCCTTGGTGGCAGCCGGATGCAAGACGGCTAAAATCGCCTCCTTACTAGGTTGCGCTATCGGCGTAGGTGGCAATCCGGCGCGAGTATAGGTATTGTACGGCGAGTCCTTATTTAAATGACTGCGCCGCAATGGACCACGAAAATCCGGGGCTACCCCATACATGACCGCCGGATCGGTTTGCAAACGGATCCCTTGCTTTAAGCGATTACAAAACACCCCCGCGATGAGCGGTTTCTCACTATTAAGCGAGCTTTCACGTTCAACAATGGAAGCTAAGATTAAAGCCTCGTACGGATCGTTTAAAACTTTATTTACGCTGCGCTGTGGCCATTCTTGTTGCAAAAAATCTACCATCGCCCGCAAAGCCTGCGTCAGGAGGGCCTTGGCACTATCATCTTGATAATAAGGATAGGTAGCCGGCATTAACAGGCCTTCAAGACTATCCTTAGGACCGCCTAAAAAGTCCAATTGCTCCTTACTTAAGACCTCTTGCATAAAGTCAGCGCTATGCAAAAAACAAGCGTCTGCATCAAAGTTTAAATGCGCGCTTTTTTGCAAACGGATCTTTAATTGCTCAATATTCATCCCTTCAACTAAGGCCACGGTAAAGGGCTTGGGCATAAAGACCTCACCACGGGCCATACGCGTAAGTAAATCTGTTACCGTGCTCTTGCCATCGACGATATAGGCTCCCTTTTGAATGGCCGAAAACTCTTTTTCATGTAATTTGACATAAGCCCACACCACCAGTGGATTGAACTTATCCTGCGTCAAGGAAGTCACCACCGTGCGGGCACGCATGCCGGCGGTCAGCGCAAAGGGTTTATCCTGTGCCGGCACCACATAGCGCTCCAGACTTTGTAATTGCCAATAAAAGGCAGCAACTAACGCAAGGATAACTACGCTAACAGTACTAAGAAGCCACGGCCAAAGTTTACGCCGCGGAGGCTTTTTTACCGCCGCAGGCGACTTTTTACCTGCAGTTATGGTCTTTTTTCCTGAGGTGGCGGGCTTTTTTGCAGGCTGTGCTTTTTTTGCAGATGCAGTCACGACTTTAAGGCTACCTTTAAACCTAGCATAAGGTACGGAGCCTTACGCTAATGTATTGATTTTATATACTTTTATTAAAAATATTGTGCGCATAAAACAACTTGATTTTAAACAAAAAATGCCCAAAGCTCAATTTTAGCGCCGCAGGCTTAAAGTAAAATGCGTTAAGCTAAAGGCGTAAGATGCTACCTGCCTGCCCCAAAAGGAACTTATCTCCGCGCTTTTTCGTGACAGCACGCGGTAAAACAGATAGAATTATCCCCAATTTTTAAGCAGCGCGCCCCTCATACTTAGGTCTTTAGCAAAGTCGCAGCGCTTGCCTACTGTAAACATAAGTGTGGATTGTCATGATGGAAATGGAAAAAACCTATCAGCCGGAAAAATTTGAAAAAGATATCTATCACAATTGGGAACAACAAGGCTACTTTAAGCCCAGCTACGATGAAAGTGCTCCCAATTACTCCATTGCCCTGCCTCCGCCTAATGTTACCGGCTCCTTGCATATGGGTCATGCCTTCCAGCAGACCATCATGGATGCCCTCATTCGCTATCACCGCATGGATAAATATGACACGCTGTGGCAATGTGGTACCGACCATGCCGGTATCGCCACACAGATGGTGGTCGAGCGTAAATTAGCGGCCGAAGAGCATTTAACCCGCCATGATTTGGGCCGCGATGAGTTCATTCGGCGCGTATGGAAGTGGAAGGAAGAGTCCGGTGGGACGATTACCAAGCAGATGCGTCGCTTAGGCGCCTCGGTCGATTGGAGCCGCGAGCGCTTTACCATGGACGCCGGCCTGTCTAAGGCGGTAACTGAGGTCTTTGTGCGCCTGTACGATAAAGATTTAATTTATCGTGGTAAGCGGCTGGTCAACTGGGATCCCAAACTGCGCACCGCTATTTCCGATTTGGAAGTGGAAAATCGCGAAGTTAAGGGCTCGATGTGGTATATCCGCTATCCGTTAGCCGACGGGCTTAAGACCAAGGAAGGTAAGGATTATCTCTTAGTGGCCACCACCCGCCCCGAGACCTTATTAGGTGATACCGCAGTAGCCGTTAACCCCAATGATGAGCGTTATAACGATTTAGTCGGTAAAGACTTAATCCTGCCTTTAGTGGGCAGACGTATCCCTATTGTCGCTGATATGCATGCCGACATGACCACCGGTACTGGTTGTGTGAAGATCACCCCGGCCCATGACTTTAACGACTATCAGGTCGGTAAGCGTCAACAGCTGTGCATGATTAATATCATGACCGAAGATGCCCACATTAAAAATGAAGGCGAGGTCTTTGATACCAATGGTCAGCCCACCGACCAAGTCTCCGGCGCCATTCCCGAGCGCTATCAGGGCTTAGAGCGCTTTGAGGCGCGCAAGGTGATGGTTGAAGATCTCAAGGAACAGGGTTTACTAGAAAAGATTGAAGATCACACCTTAGCCCAGCCGTTTGGCGATCGCGGTGGCGTGCCGATTGAGCCTTTACTTACCGATCAGTGGTATGTGCGCGCGTCGGTTTTAGGCAAGCCTGCCATTGAGGCAGTGGAAGATGGGCGCATTAAGTTCGTGCCGGCTCAATATGCCAATATGTACTTCTCATGGATGCGCGAGCTACAAGATTGGTGTATTTCCCGTCAGCTGTGGTGGGGCCACCGTATTCCTGCTTGGTATGACGAGCAAGGAAAGGTCTATGTGGCCCACACTGAAGATGAGGTGCGCTCCAAGTATCACTTAGATGCTGCCGTTAAGTTAACTCAAGATCCGGATGTCTTGGACACCTGGTTCTCCTCGGCGCTGTGGACCTTCTCTACCTTAGGCTGGCCGGAGAAGACCAAGGAATTGGAGCTCTTCCATCCCACTTCCGTCTTAGTCACCGGCTTTGACATTATCTTCTTCTGGGTAGCACGCATGATCATGATGACCATGCACTTTATGAAGGATAAGGATGGCAATCCGCAGGTGCCGTTTAAGACCGTCTATGTCACCGGTCTGATTCGTGATGAAGAAGGCCAGAAGATGTCTAAGTCCAAGGGCAATGTACTTGACCCCTTAGACATGATTGATGGTATCGACATTGAAAGCCTGGTGCACAAGCGCACGGCCAATATGATGCAGCCGCAAAAGGCCCAGCAGATTGAAAAACGTACGCGCAAGCAATTCCCCGAGGGCATTGCCCCGCATGGCACCGACGCCTTACGCTTTACCTTATGCGCTTTAGCCTCCAATGGCCGCGACATTAACTGGGATATGAAGCGCTTGGATGGTTATCGCAACTTCTGCAATAAGTTATGGAACGCCACCCGCTTCCTGAGTATGAAATTTGGCCTAGGTGAAAAGCACTATGCCGTGCCGGCCGTGCAGGATTTGGGCCTGGCCGATCGCTTCATCTGCTCGAAACTTGCCACGGCCATTCATGACATTCGCCAGGCGATGGATAACTATCGCTTTGATCAGGCGGCCGCTGCCATCTATGCCTTTATTTGGGATGAGTATTGCTCGTGGTATATCGAGTTCTCCAAGGCCATTTTAGAGAACGATAAACTCACGGCAGCGCAAAAGGAAATTACCGCCGCCAACTTAACCGTGGTGATGGAATGCTTTGCCCGCTTAGCTCATCCGGTGATGCCGTTTATTACCGAGGTGATTTGGCAAAAGGCTGCCCCGTGCATCGGTAAGGGAGCGGATACCATTATGCATGCCCCTTATCCTAAGGCTTGTGACTTTAGCCACGATGCAGAGGCTGAAGCGCAGATTGGCCTCATTAAGGACTTAGTTATCACCGTACGTAACTTACGTGCTGAAATGAAGGCCAACCCCAATGCCCAATTTGAAGTCTTGGTGCGTGGTGCCGATGAAAAGCAGCAACAGATCTTAGAGGATAACTTCTATCTCTATGCCACCTTAGGCGGCATTAGCAAGCTGTCCTTTGTTGCCGCTGATGAAAAGACCGTACCGTGCGCAGCCAAGCCTTTTGGTACCTGCGAGGCCTTAGTACCGATGAAAGATCTGGTCAATAAGGAAGATGAGATTAAGCGCTTAAGCCAGATGGCAAGCAAGCTTGAAGGCTTAATTAAGGGTGGTGAGGCTAAGCTTAACAATGAAGCCTTTGTCTCCAAGGCCCCGGCTAAGATCATTGAAGGTGCCAAAGCTCAGCTTGAGCTCAATCGCACACAGCTTGCTAAGGTATTGGCTCAATTAGAGGAAATTAAGGCCCTCTAAGCAAGGCCCTCAGGCCGCCTCAATGCTAGGCGGCCCTGTATTTTCAAGCTTAAGCAAGATCACGCGCGCTTGTTGCCGCCGCGTGATTTTTTTATCTAGCTTAAGCGCTAGCTGTTACTTGGGCTTTGTAGGCCAAATAATCTGCGCGCGTCATGCCATAGACAATATGCGGCAACACAAAGCCGCGATAATGCTTAACAATTTCCCCTACCTGCTTAAAGCCGATGCGTTGCGCCACTTTTTGTGACGGGATATTGTTATCGCGCACCTGCGCACAGACAAAGGGCGCATTTAATACCTCAAAGGCATAATCACGCGCCGCGGCGGCAGCTTCGGTGGCATAGCCTTCATGCCAAAAGCGCTTAGATAAGAGATAACCCACCTCATGCACCAAACGGCCCTCAAATTCTTGCATCGTGACGCCGCATTGGCCGACGAAGGTATCGTTATCCTTAGTTAAAAGCGCATACAGCCCACAACCATCTTGGGTGTAACGCTCCATTTGCTTTAAGAGCCAACTTTTGACCATTAAGTCCGAGAAAGCGCCTTCATAGGCAGACATCACTTCCGGATCTTGCAATTGCTCCTTGATAGAGGACAAATCATCATTGGTAAGCTGCCTGGTATATAAGCGCTCACTGCTAAAAATAATCTCTGCCATTTAAGCCTCCCCGTGCGCTTTAAGATAGCGACAAACGCGCTCTAAATCCTCAGGCGTATCCACCCCGGTTTCCGGCGGATTTTCCGTGACGCCCACAGCAATCTTCATCCCATGATGCAAGAGGCGCAATTGCTCGAGCGATTCACTCACTTCAATTTCCGGCCGTGACAATTGGTTATAGCGCAAGACCGTGCCAGCCTTATAGGCATAGATGCCGATATGGTGATAGTGGGTGGCGGTCGGTGCTTGATGGTGCATAAAGTTATCGCGCTCATACGGGATCGGGGCACGGGAGAAATACAGCGCCATCCCATTGCCATCAAAGACCACCTTCACGCACGAAGGGTCAAAGACATCGTGTTCATTGTCGATACGAAAACATAAGGTGGCCATGTCAGCTTGCTTTTCCACCAAGAGCTGCGCCACCGCTTCAATATGCTCGGGGTTAATTAAAGGCTCATCTCCTTGAATATTGACGATGATGGTCTCAAGGTCTAAGTGCATGCTTTCAATCATCTGGGCAATGCGATCGGTACCACAAGCGGCCTGCGGTGAAGTCATGCACACCTCAGTACCGGGTAGATCAGTAAGACAGGCGGCAATCTTGTCACTATCAACACAGGCAATGACACGCTGAGCCTTACTTTTTAAAGCCTGCATACACACCCGTCTTATCATCGGGATGCCGCAAATGGGCACTAGCGGCTTATTGGGCAATCTAGTGGAGGCTAAGCGCGAGGGAATAGCCACAATATAATCACTCATGTTTATTTCCTTGAGCACCCTGAGCCTGCTGGCGCCGGGCACGTAGTTCGATACGATTGGTGGCACTCTTTATGAGTTGCTCCACCCCATCATAAAAGGCCGGGGCTAAAAAAGCCTCGACATTGAGCACAAAAACATTGGCAAGCTTTTGTCCTTCATACTTGATGGCATCCTTGGCGGTCATAATGACAGGATAACGCTGTGCCGCCGTAGCAATCTTGCTGCAAGGCAAAGTGCCATGATCACCTACGGTTAACACCTCGGCAATGGCAAAACCAAAATCCTCCAAAGTCTTATAAAAACGCGTAGGATTGCCGATGCCGGCTAAGGCAATGACTTTAGCGCCCTTGGGCACAGTTATTGCACTACCATCTAAAGCTATCGGGGCGGTGGGATGCAAGACCATGGTGTTATAACCAAGCTTTGCCACAGCACCGTTAATGACCACCTCATCGACCTTTTTAAGGCGCCATAATCCTTCGCGTAAGGGGCCTGAAGGCAATAATTTTTTATTGCCAAACATGCGCACCCCGTCGACCACCACAATTTCCCCATCACGCTTAAGGGCATAATGCTGCAAGCCGTCATCGCAAATAATGACGTCCACCCCTAAAGACGCCAAATAAAAAGCCCCACGCGGACGTTTGGGGTCAATTACCACCTCCGCGCCGGTTTGGCGCTTAATTAACAGCGGCTCATCGCCGCAGGTTACCGCATCGCCATCAGCCATCACGCGCCAGGGAAATTGTTGCGCTTTGGCACGATAACCGCGCGAGAGTAAGCCCACCTTGTAACCGCGGCGCTGTAATTCTTTAATTAGGGCCACACATAAAGGAGTCTTGCCACTGCCGCCGGCACTCAAGCCCCCAACAATAATTACCGGCACCAAGGGGGCACTACTTTTAAGTACCCCCTGTTCATACAACATGCGCCGTAGCGCCGAGCACAGGGCAAACACCCAGCTTAAAGGCCTTAAAATTAAGGACCCCACCACGGCATACGGGCTCTTTTCATACCAAATCTTATCGATGCAGGCCACGGTATTACTTCCTTAAGCAATGTTTTATTTACTTAGTATTGTAGATGATAGCAGGAGTAAACGGCAGTAGTGAGGACAAAAAGCAAGCGCCGCCAGGTGCCCCGCTTTAAGCTTAAAGTGTGAAGCCCTAAGGCTTAACGCTTAGCGTTGCCTAGCCCCGGTATTTTTAAACACGGTCTTGAACGGAGCGGTAGGCAGACGTAATTGCGCGGCAAAACCATTGGCCAAATTAAGCGTCCGACTTGAAGTGTCATAACTGTAAACCAGCGATCCCACTAGTGCCGGCAAAGTACGGGAGCACGCCCAAATTAACATTGCTACCAAGAGGAGCATGACATAGACACTAAAGGTTATCTTGCCGCCACCTTCCACCATTTGGCGTACGAGATCAATACCGCGCACTCCGGCATTACAAATTAAGATCATGGTCATCAATTCTAAAGACACGCCCAAGATGGACTTTAAATAATTGACCGCAATCGGCCGCGTGTATTGCAAGGCGCCAAAGCCTAAAACAAAGACGCCGAGCACACATAACACATAGGCGGACAAAAAGAGCACCACACAGCTTGCGACCACACTAAAGAGAATAAAGTCAAATAAGATAAGAAAGAGGCCCATGATAAGCTTATTGACCGAAAACCACCCCGAGCTTTCTTCAATACTCTCAAGGAGCGCAAAGGACACCTCAATGACCGCGTCGGCCAGCTCCACCGGTCCGCTACCATTTTTGGCGGTAAGATCAGTAAGGGAATTTACCACCGTCGCCCCGATAGCCCCGCCATTGCGTAGCAAAAATTCAAACACGCCGATGATGAACACAAAGCGCACCAAGACGGCAATAAAGGCCTGAAGATCGCCATCGCGCAAGATAAGACGGATCCCGTTTAAGACAATGGCAATGGAGCATAAGATCCAAAAAAGTCTGGTCGCCGCCTGCTCTATCTTGGTACTGACCGCATTGGCTTCTTGCATAAAGATATCGGTGGCAGTTTGAATCACGCCCCGCTGCATCAGTTGGGCCGCATCGATATTTTCCGCTGCCAAGACCCGCGGACAGCACAGCCACATCAAGGCGACAATCAGCATCGTCAGACAAGTTAAACGTTGTAAATTTTGTGGTTGCATCACTCCCTCCTTGAGCCTTATTTAAAGGCCGGTAAGGTCATCTCCAGATGAGGCTGACGGTGCCAGCCTGTTTTAGCCTCAAAATATTGCTCTTGAGCCATAAAGGCCTGTCTTTCATCGGCCTTTAAGGCCTGCGCCTTAGTGATAAGCGAAATTAGCTGTGTGCTTTGCCCGTTAAGATCAATCATCGAGGAGGCAATCTCGGCGTTTATCTTGGACATATTGTCCATAATGTCCGCCTGTCCTTTAGCCGTTTGCCCATTGGTTTTAAGCCTTTCCAAGGCCTGTGCCTTTTGCCCCAAATGCACTTGCATGCGTTCGGCATAGGCAGCGGCGTTTTGCGCTATCTTGACCGTGCTTTCATCTAAATCGCGCAGATAGTTTTCAAAGCTACAACTGCCCGAGCGGGCACAGGCCAGCCATGCCTCTGAACTTTTCATCGTTGCCAAAAAGCGCGACAACTGCCCGCATTGTTGCCAGATGGAGGAAGTGGCATGCACCAAGGCCAAGGTCTCCTGCCGCGCTGTTTCCACGACCTGCCAGGATGCGCGCTGATTTAAGGTGGAATTGGTTTGCGCCCAGGTATTGCTTTGTATGAGTTGCTGTAATTGCTCGAGTTGTTTTTGATTATCAATCCCCCATTGCTCGACTGTGGCAATATTGTCAGTTAGCATCTGCATTAAATTTTGCGCATCAAAGACCGCAAAGGCAGCTTGCGCCCACTGCCCAGAGCTAAAGCTCCACAGGCTTAGTAGCATGATGATTTTCCTTAACATAAAAACCTCCTTAAGCGGCATAATCAAAGTCCTGATAGGGCCCTTTAAAGCGCAAATCTTTAACTAAAGTCAGATTGAATCTAAAGCCCGCCGGCACCTGCAAGGTAGGCGCAATATTGATGTTACGCTCCACCACATCAGCCAAGACCTGCCCTAAACTTGCTCCCATGGCCTGCGTTAAGGCACTTGAGGTAGTCAAATTGCCATCACTGTCATAGGCATCATCTTGCGTCACTGACACCATGGCGGTAATGCCGCCTAAAAGCAGCGCCCCGGACAAGAGCCTGAACATATGATTGTCCACCTCAGCTTCAAGCCCTGCCAAACCGTCCAAAGAAGCTGCCGGCATCGCTCCTAAGGTTAAGGCCTTGCCATCGGGGAAAATTAGACGGTTGAAGGCTAACATCACGCGCTCGGTGCCGTAGGCAGGTTGCGACAGATATTGGCCGATAAGACGCGACCCGGCGGGGATCAAGGCAAAATTACCGCGCGGACTGTCATAAACTGCCGCGGTGGTTTGTGCCATTACCTGCCCGGGGATATCAGAATTAATCCCGGTTAAGAGCACCGCCGGCACCACCGTGCCCTGACGGATAAGATAGGGGGTATCGACACTTTCAGTCCTATAGGCAAGCGCATGCTCATCCCCACTATTTAAAGCCTCATAGGCAGACAATTCCCCCCCGCCCTGGCCTTTAAGTTGCGCAAGCTTTGCCTTACTGTCTTGTAGCATTTGCTTTTGTTTGGCACTTAAAGCCTGACCCCCACTTAAAGTAGTGTCACCACCCCCGTTAAGTCCTGGCATATTGCTTGGAGCATTAAAATTAAGCTCGACCTTAGAGCTGGCACTTAAGGCCTGTAAAAAGGCCTGGGTGCGTTGCTGCATTAATCTTTCTTCAGCAGTAGGCTCAGGTGGCGGGGCCGGGTTTTGCAAATGCTTAAAGCGCGCATAGGCATCAGCGTCTAAACTAGGCTCTACCTTGACGGGGGCAGGGGGCTCTGGCTTTAACTCCTCTTTATCAGCCGTAGCGCGGGTGGCAGCCTGCAGACGATCAATTTGCGCCCGCGCATCGGCAAAGAGCATCGCCTCTTTCTCCTCGTTACGCGCCAACTTATCATCGGTAGCAGAGGGCATGGACAAAGCCGCGACAATTAAAATTAACAGACACAAGCCCAACACGATTAATAGCGGCACCTTGGTGACTTTACCGCGTTTGACCTTTTGATTTTTAACTTCCATCACTGTCTCCGCATCACACTGATAGCTGAGCTAGGCTGCAACACTCCACCTGCAGGCGCAAAGCTACATTGCAAACTCACGTCCTCTAAACTTAAGGTAAGTAAGGTGGTATCCCCAATCTGCGCGCGCGTAAGCGTCAGGGTTCGTGCCGGATTAAGCTCGAGTTTTGCCGGCAACTTGTCGTCACTTTGCGGCAATAAACTTACCGCCGCGCCGGCATGGCGTAAGCTCTCAGCCACAGCGCTTAACTCAGGGGCACTGACATCGCTACTTGTAAGTAAGAAGCGATCGCTACCAAAGGCACTTAGTTGCTGTAGGGTTGGCACCAGGTAATTTACTGCGCTGGCAAGATTGCTCTGTGCTGGGGGCAAGCTTTGCACCGGTATTTCAGTACTGCGACAGGCCGTGAGCATACATAAAGCGATGGCCGTGCTGACTAAAGAAAGCACGCGCCTGGTATGAACTTGAGTCGTGGGCATCATCATCTTCTCCTTAGGCCTGTTCTTGTAGAGTGATATCGCAGCGCAAACCATCCTCCGCGCCACTTAACAAACGTAATTTCTCCGGCACGCCATCTAATACAAAACGCCGCCCTTGCAAGCGATAATTGACGGTGGAGAGTTTATCGGCACTAAAAAAGCCGCCACTTTGACTGACACACAATAAAGCGGGCAATTGTCCGGAGCTAAAGACCTTCTGAGGCAACTCAATAATGGTTTTTTGCCCATCGTTATAAACGCGCTCGGGCTTGATGGCGTCATCACCCTCTAAGTGATAATTAAAATTAAGCTTATCTAAGGTCACACTAGTCCCGGCAATGGTATGCCGCTTGACGTAATCTTCTTGCTGCTGCATCTTTTGATTTAACTTCACCATTTCATCTTCAGGGTAGGTAAAACGCACCATCGGCATAAAACCTTCAAGCGAGGATTTGAGCGCCAAATGATAGGTGCGCTTATCGGTGGTAACGACCAGCGAGGTCCTAAGCCCACTGTCATAGGGCTTGATGATTAAATGCTGTTGCGCGGTAAAATTGGTTCCGGACAACGCACTTTGTACTGACCAGCGCGCACTATCACCAATTTGCACGGTTTGAATAACTTCCCCGGGCTCAAAGGCCACATCGGTCAGCTCTAAGACCTGACACAGTACTTGCGGACGCGAACTGCCATAGGCAAAGACCACCTCCCCCGGGCGCTGTACGGCACCGGCCATGCCCTGCCCGGCCATGCCCCATTGGGCACGTTGCGCCAAGGCATCTAAGGTGGCGTAATTGTCTTCTGTCAAATAATCCTGATTGGACTGTTGCGCATAGACCTCATATGCGCTATCGGCCTGCACCCCACTACTTAAAATGAGCAGTGCGGCACAACTTATGCTCACAGATAACTTGTTTGTCATCAGACCCTCCTAAACTAGCACCTGGCTAATCACAAAATCAGAAACATAGATCCCCAAAGGATTGAGAATGAGGTTTTGCGCTTCCAAATCCTGTCCGCCTAAAACTTCATAGGAAATCAGCGCGCGCATCTTGCGTTCACTTACGCTAAGTTTGCCCTCTACCCGCTCTTGCCAATCAATTTGATAGCTCTGTCCGCTATGGGCGATAACATTGGCAATTTCCACCGTCACGCGCTCTTTTTCTCCGCGCGCAAAGGGATTGTCTGTTTGATAGAACTTATCGACCTCTTGTTGGGCCATCGAGCCTTCCTGAATATGACTGTAGACTGCGGTAATGGCCGCCCTTTGCATGGCCGCATCCACACTTACCTGACGTAAGTTGGTAATAAAACTGCACAAGGTGGCCGCCACTACCTGAGGAGGGACAGTTACATCTGAGTCTAAGGGGCCTTGATTTAACACCACCCCCTGTCTATCGACGCTGACCACATAGGGCACTAATTGACTGCGCGAGGATTGCCAAATGAAGGCTCCTAGGCAAATAAAGCCAAAGCTTGCCCCAAGCAAGGCCAGGAGCACTAAGGCCAAACGATTTTTTAAATAGGCAATAGTTAAATTGACCGCACCGACGCCGCGCATTAATTGCGCTTGCTTAAGCTGTTTGGGCATGACTTTCTCCACTTAGATCACTATTGGCAGGAAGGGAATTTATATACGGACGCATAAAGAATAGAGGCCCGTAGGCGGCCATGAGGGCATCCACTTGGCTCTTACAATGGTCGCCGGCAAAAGACATCAGCCTTAACTCCTCAGGCGTTAAGGCCAAATCAAAGATCACGCTGTGCGCGCCTTTTTTAAATAAATAATCGCGCTTAGGCTCAGCTTGCACGAGGGCCGCAAGCTCCGTGGTATTGACCCCCAATTGCTGATAGATGGGGGCTAAAACCACGCTTTGGGCATCAAAATTGGGCAAAAAGATGCGACTTTGCGCGCACTCTAAAAAGATCTCAAATAAAGAAGATGAAGCCAAATCCGTTAGCGATTGCGTGGCCAAGACCACCAACACATTGTGTTTACGTAAGGTCTTAAACCACTTTAAAAGCTCTAAGGCAAAGGACTCATCGCGCAGCATCATCCACGCTTCATCAAGGACGAGCATGATAGGCCGGCCGTCAAAGCTTAGCTCTATTAAATGAAACAATTGCTTTAACAGCGGCAAGGAGTACCTTAGGTTTTGCTCAAATAAAGAGCCACACTCAAAGACCGTCAGATCGGTGGTAAAACTCAAATTTTGCGTGCTATCTAAAATCGCCCGCGCATTGCCAAGCAAGGTATAAGGAGCTAACGCATCCTTCATGGCCGTAGATGACAGGAGCAAATGTAAATCTGACAATGTGCGCTCGGCTGCGGGCAAGGAGCTCATTAACTGCAAAGTTTGCGTCAGCTCCAAACGCTGCTGAGGATTAAGCGTCAGCTCGCCTAGGCGAAATAAGAGCTCACAAAAGCTGATGCCAAAATTAAGCTCACCAGGTTTATCTAGCTGTTGCAAAGGACAAAAGGCACTTTGTACATCGCCCAATACCACATGCTCACCACCTAAGGCGCTTGCTAAGGCATAAAAGGAATAACCCTTGTCAAAGGCATAGATACGTGCCTGGGGATAACGCAAAAAATTTACCATTAAGGCTTGCAAGAGCACCGATTTACCGGCACCAGGCGGGCCGATGACAATGGTATTACCCACATCCTTTTGATGCAGATTCAAATAAAAGCGCCCTTTACCTGCCGTACGCACCTGCATTAAAGGACCGGCGTTATGACCGATAAGGGGACTTGGCGCCTCCCGCTCTCCTTCCCAAGGTTGCGAAAGCGGCAAGAGATCGGTAAGCACACTTTGAGACAATAAAGGACGGCGCAAATTTTCCTTACTATGGCCTGGCAGTGCGCCTAAAAAAGCCTCCAAGGTATTGACAGTCTCAATGCGCGCCCCAAAACCCAAAGCCTCAATCTGTTGCACACACAACGAGGCCACTTGCTGTAACTTAGCAAAGTCTTCCTCTTGGAGCACAATAAGTGCGGTATAACTGCCAAAGTTCTCTTGTCTACTATCTAGCGCTGCTTTAGCACTATCAATTTCCTCAACCTTAGCTAGCGCATTGGTATTGACGCGTCCGGGCAAATTAAAAATCTGCGACAAAATCCCGCGCGACTTTTGCGTCCAAAAACGCCGATAACGCTCAAGTAAAAAGGCCGACTGTAGATCGTCAAAGCAAATAAAGCGCGTATGAAAGCGCGCAGCACAAGGAAGCGCGGCCAAAGTATTTAACATCCCACTAAAGGATTCTGACGGCAGGCCGTCAATGGCCACACAAGCGATATATTTATCCCCCAATTTGGGTGTCAATCCGGTGGTGAGATCGGCACAGGACAGGAGGGCATCTAAATAGAGTGCATGTTGCGGGTAGCGAAGCTTAATGTCCTTGCCATAAAGGCACTGCATAATAAAAGATAAGGCCGCATGCTCGTGATCAGATTGTAGCGTAAGCGGCGTCACCCCCATCGTCAGCCTTAAGGTCGACACTGCCGCATCGGTACGCTCAGTGAAATTTTCAATTAAGGCAAGCGTACGTGCCCTGACATCGTGCCCCTCAAGCTCCTTATCCTGTAGCATTAAGGCCGTCAAGGCTTGTTTGGTCTGGGAGCTTCCATGATAGGTTAGGGTTAAATAAAAGCGGGTGTGGAAGCTCTTATCTTGGGCAAAGCTATGGGCGCGGAGCGCATCTAACTTTTGTACCACGGCATTTTGTGCGGTGGGCTGGGGCAAATATTGCGCATCAGGACTGCGCACAGCATCAACCTGTATACACCAGCCCCCGCCTAATTTAAACAAAGCCGTTGCAGTTAAAGTGCGTACATGTTCTAGTTGCGCTACGGTGACATGACTTAAATCCGGAGGTTGCAATTCATAAATGCGCATGAGCCCCCCGTTTTTCAGCACGATGACACTGTCATCGGCACAGGTTGCATAGTCCAATAAATCACACAGGCCACGGGCAGAGGAAAATTGCACGCGCTGTCCCAAATGCCAGCAGATAAGCACTGCACTAAGAAGCATTAAACCTGCCGCGCAGGCACACAAGAGGGCATATAATTGAGCTCCATCAGACATAGCGCTTACCTCCACGGCTCCACATCCCACTGCGCGCGCGATAATATGGGCGATAGAACAACTGCCGGATAAAGATTTGGCGCATCATCAGATCGGCCTTACCCATTTGCCGCAACAGATAAAAACCGCCCAAGAAAATCAAAAGACACAACAACACCGTCTGCCATGAAGCGGCCCCAAAACCTAGGGCAAAACACAACAGTAGCAAAGTCAAACATAGCTCCCGGTCACAGCCTAAAATTTGCTGTCTTTGTTGTAGCGCCTGATAAATATGATGTTTTTGCATAAAACCGCCTCTTAACAGGGCGCGGCCACGCCCTGCCCATCTTTTTTTAGGGTGAAGAAAAAATATAAAAGTGAAAATTTATAGCCCCGGCGGGCGCGTCCTGTCCTTAAAACCTAGCAGCGTGCCTTACGGGCCTCAATAAGTAACTTACGTTGCATCTGCGGCATAATGGAGATATCGACATTAAAGATAGGTCCCACCGACAGCATATGCGCCGGATGCAAAGTCATTTGCATCCGTTTGCCATGGGGCATATCCGGCATTTCCGTGGGAGGCAGCTGCGGAGCGCTGGCCGTAACCGTCCCAATGGAGGCACCATTGAAAAAACGCGTCATCAAGCTATTGGCGCCAATTAGCATGGTCATCACCATGACAACGTAGATAAGCGCGCGCATAAAGCGCCCGATTTCCCCTCCGGCAAAGATTAAAGTGGCGCCACACGAGACAATGCCAATCATGGCCACGGAAAAAGCCACCGGACCTGTCAGCGATTGTTGCAATGTCCTAAGCCAGCTTTCATAGGGCAAGGAATTGCCCATCGATTCAGCCGCTTGTGCACTGTGCAGACTTAGCAAGGTAAAAGCAAGCAGGCTATAGCCTCCCCCTTTTAAAAGCCAAGTCTTTAATGTGCGGAAATTAGTTTTCATTTGCATAAGAACTCCTCATTTAACTGAAGTTTTGCTTTAAGTTGAGCAACTCATGCTCCTTCATCTAAGCTTTGCCACACAAACTCGCCGGCGACATAATCTTCAAGCTTGGCTATCGCCACGACATGACGCTGCGGCCTTTTATCTAGTTGCACGATAAGATCGAGCGCCTGCGCAATCGTAGGTTCAATAAGACGCGGGGCGGCTTGATTACGCGAGACCAGAAGCACCAAGCGCTTTAAAGCCTGAGCGATGCTACCGGCATGCACGGTGGTAAGTCCCCCGCGATGGCCGGTGGAAAAGGCATCAATCAGATCCAAAGCCTCCGCACCGCGCACTTCCCCTACTACAATGCGATCCGGCCGCGAACGTAAAGCCGAGCGCAATAGCACATCCATCCCCAAGCCTGGGGCGGTTAAAAGATTGAGTCGATTAGCTGAGGTCACCTTAAGCTCGGCCGTATCTTCGACATTGACAATACGCTCTTGCGGACACAAACGGGTCAACTCAGCTAAAAGGGCATTAACCAAGGTCGTCTTGCCACATCCGGTCCCTCCTGAGACCACGATGGATTGACGCGCAAGTAAGGCCGAGATCAAAATCTGCCCTTGACGCACGGTGAGCATGCCGTTTGTAATCAGTTCAGACAAAGACAGGGACAGTGCAGTGTGCTTGCGAATGGTAAAGCATGGCGCCTTCACCACCGGCGGGATCTGAATTTCAATGCGCGATCCGTTATAGGGGATCTCCCCACTTAAGATGGGATGTTGGGCATTTAAACTCACGCCACTTAAAGAGGCTAAGGTCTTGACGATAGTAAAAGCACTTACCTTATCGATAGTGCCGCACTCCTGCATCCCTGCTGTGAGCTTTTCCACATAGAGTCGCCCATCACCATTGAGCATGATTTCCGTGATGGCAGGATCAGCCATCGCCTCTTCAATGGCCGGACCCATGGCTTGAGCGGCACGGGACACCGCCCGGGTTAAAAAATCTTTATCTTGCTCTTTGGCTATGCTGCTACGGTCAAACATGGTCACTCTCCTGCTTGGTGCAAAGCGTTCCTTGACTATAGCGAGCGGAAAAAATTTTTGCGGCCAATAAGATCTACCCACTTTGGGTAGAAAATGCGATCACTATACTAATCTAATTAATATTCCTACTGCATTTTTATGTGAACTGTATATGAAATTTCGAATTTAAGTCTGGCTATAATGTGATAACCATCAATCTTTGCAAGGAACAAATGATATGGCTTCTTCTTTTAACTTGACCAAACTATGCGTATTTGCAGCCGTAGGCTACATTTGCGCAGGTTCTATGGTGGCGATCCTCGCCGGGTTGCCGCTCTTTGCGGTGTATTTAGAAAGCAATCTCTATGTAGTGGCGGCAGTCTTTGTCTGCGCTTTCCTGATAGCAACAGGAGCCGGCATTGTACTCATTCGCTACTTAGTGCCACGCTATGGCGCCAAGAACATCTATGAGCAAGACATCCTCATTTATATGATAGGTATGCTCTTCATGGCACTGACCATGAATAAGGCGATGTTCCTCATCGGTATCTTCATTACCTTTGGTGCGCTGGCCGTCTTTTTCTATGAAAACTTCACCCGTCAGGTTAATTTTGCCCGCCGTGGTTTCCCGGTAGCCTTAGGTTTAATCGGCTGGGCCTTAGGACCGATTATCTGTGTGCTGGTCATCGCGCTGTTCTCCTCCTATGGCTTGCTCACTGCCCGTGTACTCTTTGCCCACTTTATTGTCATCGGCTTCTGGGTATGGATTCAACGTCTGTCCTTGCATGAAGAATATGCCGATGCCCCGAAGGCATTGTTAAGTAAGCACGTACATCACGAAGATGCCAAAGCTACTGTGGTAGCGACTCCGACGACGGAGACTTCCGCTGAGCCTGATGCAACTACGGCTACTACGCCTGCGGGAACTGACCTGCAAAAGCCTAATGACACTACGCAAGCTTAAGGAACGCCTATGCCGACGATGAAAATTACCCTGCCGCTGTTATGTGCTTTATTAAGCGCAAGCCCTGCGGCCATGGCAGCCGATGAGATTTTCACCCGCGTCTCTCTCTTTGGGGTACGCTATGAAATGATTATCTTTGCACTGATGCTGGTCGGTGTTGCCATTTTCTACAACAAGACCCGTCAAGTGGCGGTCTTAGGTTTGATAGCCTTGTGCTTTTTTAAGTACGAGTTTACTGATAACTTCTCGGTGATAACCAAGCTTTTTGGTTATACCAATGCCGAAGGTGAGTTTGTCAAAGGCTCGTGGAGCACCTACTTCAACCTCTTATTGATGTTACCGGGCTTTGCCATCTTAGCAAACGTCTTTGAACACTCTCGTTTCCCCGATCTCTTACCTAAATACCTGCCCTCCGGTCTTGCCGGCGCAATGTTATTGCTCGTGATGATCTTTATTTTAAGTACCTTCCTTGACAATATCGCCGCTGCCATGATCGGTTGCACCATTGCCGCCGCCATCTTTAAAGGTAAAGTGCACATTGGCTATGTCGCTGCCATCTGCGCCGCCTCTAACGCCGGTGGTGCCGGCTCAGTGGTCGGTGATACCACTACCACCTTAATCTGGATTTACGGTAAAGATCCTTTAGTCTTAGCCCAAGCCTTCCTGCCTGCGGGTGTAGCACTCCTCATCGTGGCTTTCTTTGCCGGTAGACAGCAACAAAAATATGCCGCTTTAGTGACGGATGTCCCCGATAGCGTGCATATCGATAAGCGCAAATTAGCGGTGGTGGCCTTAATTTTAATCGGTGCCATTTCCTTTAACTACTTATTTGAATTACCCGCCATTGGCATTTGGATTGCCATTTTGATTGGTCTGCTCTTTACCAAGATCAATTTAAAGGCCGCCGTGGATGCCTATGACAGCACCATTTTCTTGGTAGCCTTGGTCTTCTGCGCCGAATTAGTGCCCATTGACTCGGTACCGGATGCTTCCATCCTTTCGACCTTAGCCATCGGCTTCGTCTCGGCAGTATTTAACAATATTCCGCTGACACAGCTGTGCCTGCTCAAGGGTGGTTACGACTGGCCGCTTATCTCCTATGCCGTGGGCTTTGGTGGTTCGATGATTTGGTTCGGCTCCTCAGCCGGTGTGGCAGTATGCGACAAGTTCAATAAGGCCCGCAGCTTCATGAACTGGTTACGTTACGGCTGGCACATTCCCTTTGCCTTCGTCATCGGTTTTGGTGTCTACCTCTTAGTCTTAGGTTGGGATCCGATGAAGGGCAATCCGCCCGATCAGATGCCAGAGCCTATCTCCTACTCCGAGTCCATCGGTAATGCCCCGCTTCATCATGAGGCCGACATTCCGGTAGTTACTGAAGATAAGGCCCAATAAGCCGTTGAAGTTTTAGTTTCCCCTTACCGCCGTAGGCTGTTGCCCGGCGGTTTTTTTATCTCTGCAAGAGAGCGATGCTACAATGATAGGAGCCTTATCATCGGTACTTAAACCTGTATTTGACACCTGGCGGATAATTTAGCATCCCGCCAGCCCTTATAGAATAAAGCTTTCAGTTATCCCTATCTAATATTAAATATTGCTTACTTAAGCTTACCGCTTATGCTACAATACCTCTGTATTGTAATGAGGTATCAGCATGTTCATTGTCGCTAATCACAGCCACGGCCACACCTATGTCTTCCTGCGTGAGATTTACTTTAAAGATGGAAAG
>JAHLFG010000037.1 GCA_018883895.1 Candidatus Anaerobiospirillum merdipullorum | reverse complement strand
ACGGACTCTCCCGGCCGGCATGGGACTAAAAATCCATCCGGATGACAGATCTTATAAAAAGAGCAGGTTACCCTGCCCGTTTCTGTATGCCATAACTAAAAATCAGGGAGCGACTTATTGGTCGCCCCCTTTGTTTAAGGCCAGACTTAAGGATAGTCTTAAGCCCGGCGTCCTCCCCTTACACGCGCTTGAAAATAAGCGAAGTGTTCACCCCACCAAAGGCAAAGTTATTGGATTGGATGTAGGTGGCCTCAAGCTTGCGCGGCGTACCCATAATGTAATCAAGCTCCCCGCATTGCTCATCGACCTCTGTAAGATTAATGGTGGCATTAAACCAGCCTTCGCGCATCATCTCGATGCCAAGCCACGCCTCCAACGAGCCGCAAGCGCCTAAGGTATGGCCAAAATAGCTTTTCAGCGAGGAAATAGGCACCTGCGGGCCAAAAATACGCGCGGTGGCCTGACTTTCGGCTATATCGCCTCTATCGGTGGCGGTACCGTGGGCGCTGATATAGGAAATGGCCGCAGGCGGCAAATTGGCTGACGCTAAGGCCTGCTCCATACAAATTTGCATGGTGGTGCTATTGGGCTGGGTGATATGGGTGGCATCGCAATTGGTGCCAAAACCCACCACTTCAGCATAGATGGTAGCCCCTCGGGCCTTGGCATGCTCCCACTCCTCTAAGATTAAGGTAGCCGCCCCTTCCCCGATGACCAAACCATCCCGGGTCTTATCAAAAGGCCGCGGGGTCAATTCCGGATGATCGTTGCATTGCGTGGTGGCAAAGAGCACATCAAAGACCGCCGCATCTGAGGCATCCAATTCCTCAGCGCCACCGGCGACCATCACATCTTGATAGCCATGTTTAATGGCCTCATAGGCATAGCCGATGGCCATACTGCCTGAGGTACAGGCACTAGAAGTGGGAATGATGCGTCCGGTTAAACCAAAGAAAATGGCCACATTGACCGCGGTGGTATGCGGCATCATGCGCACATAGGTGGTGGCATTGATATCGCCGGTATCATGCTCCTTCATCAAACAGGCAAAGTCGGCAATGGCATCAGGACTACCGGCTGAGGAGCCATAGGCCACGCCCATGCGCCCGGATCTTAAAAGTTCCTTCTCCTCCAAAAGCCCGGCTTGCATTAAGGCCAGCTCCGTGGCCCGCACACTCATCACACCCACCCGGCCCATCGAGCGCGTTTGCTTGCGCGTATAGTGCGCAGGGGTGGTGAAATTTAAGACCGGGGCGGCCACCTTGGTATGCAGGCCGTTAAATTGCTCCCAGGAAGGCATATAGCACACTGCATTGTGTTGCGCCAAAATCTGCGGGCGAATCTCCTCCCAGCTTTGACCAAAAGCACATACGCCACCCATGCCGGTTACTGCCACGCGCCGCATTAGAACATTCCTCCATTCACTGAAATCACTTGCCTCGTAACATAAGAGGCCGCGTCACTTGCCAAAAAGCCCACCACCGCGGCCACTTCCTCCGGGCTGCCCATGCGCTTGAAGGGAATGAGTTGGAGCGCCTGTTGCAACACCAAGGAGTCTAACTTAGTCATCGCGGTGTCAATCAAGCCCGGGGCCACGGCATTGACGGTAATTTTGCGCTTGGCAAGCTCAATGGCCAAGGATTTTACCGCGCCAATAAGCCCTGCCTTAGCGGCGGCATAATTGACCTGTCCGCGATTGCCGGCCAAGCCTGACACCGAAGAAATAGCAATAATGCGCCCGCCTTGACGCAGACCGATTAAGGGCATGATGCAGGGCTGGAGCACATTGTAAAAGCTGTCAAGGTCGGTATGGATGACTGCATCCCACTCCTCGCCGCTCATGGCCGGGAAAGCATTATCGCGCGTAATGCCGGCATTGCAGACCACGCCATAAAAGGCCCCGTGCTCTTCGATATAGTGCGTTAAGACCTCAGCACAGGCAGCGCGCTCTGCTACATCACATTGCAAAATGGTACCCTGCCCACCTGCCTCTTTAATCAGGGCTAAAGTCTCCTCCGCCCCGGCCTTATCGCTTAAATAATGCACTACGCAATAAAAGCCCTGTTGCGCCAAATTAAGCGCACAGGCCCGGCCGATACCCTTACTAGCGCCGGTAATTAAAAACTGTCGTTGCATCTATCGTTATCCTTAAACATGCACTAAACTGTCAAGCTCGCCCAAACTTGCCTGCAAGGTATTGATGCGTCCGCAGGCTAAGATGTCACTGCCCACGCGCACTTGCGCCTCAAAAGAGCCGACCTTGTCATCAGATAAAAGGAGTTGCGCCTCAAGGCTTAACGTGGCGTTAAGCGGCAAAAAGGGCGTGCTGAATTTAAAACCGCGCCCGCCTAATAGCATGCCGGCTTCAATTTTATGCCCGCTGCGTGAAAGCTCCCAAAAACCTGCCCAGACGCCAATGGTCTGTGCCATCAGCTCCAAACTAAAGAAGCTGGGCACACCTTGCGGGGTGATAAAGGGCGCAAGCGCATGGTCGTTATCAACCACACTGCAACAGCACACCGTGTCTGCACTTACCGCCACGACCTCATCGATAAGGAGCATCGGGGCTTGATGCGGCAAATAGGCCGCCGGGGCTAAATACTTACTCATGACAGCAATTGTAAAATAAGCGCGGCATTATTACCGCCAAAGGCAAAGGCATTGTTCATTAAATAATGCCCGTTCAAAGGCGTCGGCTTGGTTAAAAGATTAAATTCAGGCAAGCTCGGGTCACGCGGATGGCGGGTGAAATCTTGCGCCGGCAAAGTTAAAGTTTGCGTGGCCATGATGGCAAGCATTATGGTCTCAATGGCGCCACAGGCGCCCAAGGTATGCCCGGTTAAATATTTGGTCGACGAGCACGGTACCTGTGGAGCAAGGTTTGCCATCAATTGCGCCTCAATGGCGTCATTCATCGTCGTGCCGGTGCCATGTAAATTGACGTAGGCAAGCTCGCTTGCACTAATATTTGCCATCTTTAAGGCCTGTAACATCGCCGCCTGCGCCCCGCGCCCTTGCGGATGGGGCGAGGAGATATGATAGGCATCCGAGCTCTCCCCCAAACCGACAATAGCCAGGGGACTTGCCTGGCGCGATAACACCATTAAGCCCGCCCCTTCACCGATGCTAATGCCGGCGCGTTTTTCCCCAAAGGGCGCACAGGGCTCATCGATGGCCACCAAGCCCATTGCATGAAAGCCATTGACCGGCATGGCACTTAAGGCGTCGGCGCCGCCGACTATGACCACATCACAAAGATGGGCCTGTAGCAAACGATAGCCACTGATAATGGCGCGCAAAGAGGATGAGCAGGCGGTGGAAATGGTATAGCACGGGCCGCTTACCTGCAGCAATTGTTGTAAAAAAGTGGACGGGGAGCCTAATTCTTGTTGGGCATAGACATAATGCTCCGGCACGCCCTGCCCCTTAAATACTGCCTTGACCACCCCTTCGGCCTCGCCTAGGCCTGAGGTAGAGGTGCCCAAGACAATACCGATGCGCGCCGGATCCACCCCCGCGCTCAATTTTGCAAATTGCGGCGCCAGTTCACGCCAGGCACGGTATAACAGGCGATTGTTGCGTGAATCTTGGGCCTTTAAATGCTCCGGTAGCGGCTCTAAGGGCGCGCTGACCTTGCCAAGATAAGTGCATGCCCTATCGGATAGGAGCGTCCGGTAAGCCTGCAATCCACTGTGCGCGGCGGCTAAATTTTGCCCAATGGCGGTAAGATCGCCGCCCAAGGCACAGCAGGCGGCATAAGCATTAAGGTAAATCATGCTGCACTTTCCTCAATTAAGATAGTCAAGCCCAATAGTATAGTTAAAGCGCCGATGGCTAATTTTAACTGGCAAAATAGCATCTCCCTGCGCCTTATAGTCTATCTGCAACACCGGCTCATGCTCTGCATCCAATAAAATGCGCGTCAGTCCCTTACTCGTAAGGGTAAAGCCTGATGGCAATTGCGTAGCCAAATTTTCCTGCGGCACAATGGAGAGCAAGATATCTGACAGCACTTGCGCCGCATCAGGCAATTGCCCGGCCGGAAGCTCCAGCTTTTCGATATTAAGTTGCGTCCCGTCATACCAGGCGGCAAAGAGGCGCAAACCAAAGGGCGTCATGCCGGCCAAATGCAAGACCTTACCGTCATATTCCAATTGCACCACCAGCTGATGGCTTTTTTCCTGATAGTGCGCGGTCAATAATTGCTGCCAGGCAAAGGGCTGCACCCCCGCTAAACTAGGCAACACATAACGCACCGTGGGCGTCAACGCCGCGCTTAATGGCGCTGAGCTGTCCTGACGGTGGCTGGCGCAACCTAAAAAAGTCGTCGCCGTTAACATTAGCCCTAAAGCGAAGAGCACCGCTTTGCCGCCTATTTTTTGCATGTTTTCGCTCCTGTAGCGCACAGTGGCGCTAAGACATAGGCCACCGCCACGCCCATTGCTAAGGTAAAGCCAAAGCCGCTTACCGCCGGCACTGAGCTTAACACCAAGATGCCCAAACTTACCATGGTGGTGAGCATGGCCAAACTTACCGCCAAAAAGGAACTTGCCGCCGCACTTAAGCGATTGGCAAAAAATAAGGAATAATTTACCCCTACCCCCAAGACCATCACTAAGGCAAGGAGCATAAAAAAGTTCACCTTAAGGCCCATTAAAGCGCTAAAACCCAAGGCGGAGCTGACTGCCAAAAGTGAGGGGATGGTGGTAAGTAGCCCGCGTTTTAGCCCCAGACGAATGACAAAACACAGCGCCATGACCGCCAGCGCCACGGCCACGAGATAACTTAAAAAATGTCGATAATGGGCAAAGAGGCTATCAAAGTCCGCCTTACGGTCAATAAAGCTCACCCCCTCAAGCTGCGCGCAAACGGCGCGTAGCGCCTCCTTATCCGTAATCCCCTGCACCGGCACCACCAAGGCAAGGCTATCAGCCTCTTGCACCAAGGCAAGCTCATAGCCACGCGCCAAGGGACTTGCCATAAAAGCACTTAAACTCAAGGGCGCAGGCGGAGTCCAGGCGGAAAGCTCGAGCCCCAGTGGCGCCAAGGCCGTTGCCACCTGTGCCCTAGCCTGAGCAATTAACTTAATATCAGCTTGCTGCTGTTGATGACTGTTAAGCGCCAAAGCCTGAAAGGCTTTCAGCGTGCCCTCTGCCTGCAGCGCACTCAAGCGCTCCTTAAGCGCATCATTGCGCTGCAATAAAGTCTCTTCATCGGGGGCTTGAATAAGGAGCATGGTCTGATCGGCCATTTGTCCGGTAATGGAGCTGACGGCAGAGTCTTGGGTAAGCAAAGAATCCGGCATCGCCGCCAAATGGCGCACATCATCGTCAGTTTGCACGTGATATAGCCCGAGCATACTGATAAGCACGCAACTTACGGGGAGCACATAACGTGTCTTCCCGCGATATAAGCTTAAAGTTTTAGTAAGCAGTCCCAACCCAGGTAGCGGACGCGGTCTAACCCTTAAGGCCAAAAGCGGGCCCCAACACAGCACCGTGCCACAGGCGCCGGCCAAAGCAGCGGCACAAAAAAGCGCCATTTGTTGTACCCCGGGAAAAGGGGCACTTAACATTAAAAGATAGGCTGTGGCGGTAATGGCACAGGATAAGAGCAAGGTGCGCGTTACCTGCTGTAAAGCCTGTTGGGCACTGAGCTTGCCGCTTAAATACACCGTAAAGTAATACAGCGCATAGTCACAGCACATGCCCACCACGCTAAGCCCCACCAAGAAAGTAAAGGCATGCACCTCCCCACAGACAAAAAGCACCAGGCTTAAGCCACAGATAGCGCCACTTACAATTGAGCCTAAGGCCAAGCTCAAAGGCAAGAGCGAGCGATAAGCCCCCCACATTAGCAAGATAAGGAGGATAAGTGAGCATGAGCCCAAATAGGTGATGTCATGTTGCGCACTTTGCGCCGCCGCTTGTGAAAAGAATACCGCCCCGCGCTGATAGAGTGTGGCACCGGGAAATTGTTGGGCCAAGGTAGCGCGCAACTTATCTACCGCAGCGACAAAGTCAGCGCTCCCCTGCAGTCCCAAGGCGCTGTCTTTTAAGGTCAGATGAATAAAGTAATACGGCTGCCCCTTATCTTGGGCACATAAAAAATCGCCACACAGGCCCAATTTAGACCCGCTTGCTTGTTGCAAGGAAAGCGGCACTTGGCGGCTTAATAACAAAGGATCGGCACTTATTTCACGGGCACTGACGCCGGCAAAGCCGGCATAGAGTTGTGATAAGACCGTGCTGGCATAATCGGCACTGTGTAACTTTTCGCGCAGGCTTGGGGTCAGCAAGGCCTCCTTATGGGCAAAGAAAAAGCGCCCGTAAGCCTCTTTTGTTGGCGCGTCAAGTTGCCCTGCCACCTTAGCCACTCCCGCAAGGGCTTGTAACTTGGCGCTGACAAATTTTGCCGCCGCCTCACCGTTATCTCCCGGGGCGGCGACTAAAAACACCACCTGCGCATCCAATCTTTTACCCAAGGTGGTGCTCACCTCCGCCGGCACCTGCGCACTTAAAGCAGAGGGCAAGAGCGCTAACACCGAGCTTTGTAGCGGAAAGCGCGGCAAAAAGGACAGACAATAGCTAACCAAGAGGAGCAAAAACACTCCCCAGCCAAAGCCCTTAACGCGCAAAGAGCTCACGCTCAGCCTCACTTAATTTATCTAGCGCTTGGGTCTTACTAAAGTAAATGACGCTGACATCATCCTGCGCATCATACAAGGACACCTTATCAATATACTGCTGCCCCTCAAGCTCAATGCGCGTAAAGATGCGCTGCATCAGCCCATCTTGCGGCACTAAGGACAAATGCCAGCTAGCACCCGCTTCCTTTAAGTCAAGCTTAAAGTTTTGTTGCAAGGTATCCACCTTACCTTGCAACAGTGCCTGCAAAAGCGCGCTTAATTGATAAAACTGCGGATTGGCATCATGATCGATGCGCAATTCTTGCCCGCTACCATCTTTTTGCCGCAGGCCCTGTTTGTCGATAATAAGCTGCAAGTAAAAGGGGCTGTCTTGTTGCCACACAATGCCCAGCTCCTTACTTACCAGCAGTTGCCCCTGTGAGCGCAGGGGCTTAGTGAAGCCTAATAATTGCCGCTCTTGGGTAAATTGGGCGCGCAAATTATCCACCGCCGCCAAGCGGGCACTTAAATCGGTAAGCGTCAGGGCCTGTGCGACGCTAAGTCCGAGCCACAAGATAAAGGGCAAGAGCAATTTAATCATTATTGACATAACTCACCTTGAAAACAGCGCTGAATTACCTCCGGGATCTGGAGCAATAATTCATGGCTTTGCGCATCCACCGCCGCCTGTACGGTATAGCCATAGGCACAGAGGATGCCGTCATGACTTATCTCATAGCCTACCTTGAGGCGATTTTCACATTCCAATAAATAAGCACGCACCGCGGCCACATCATCTAAGTGCAAGGAGCGGCGATAGGATAATTTGACATCGACAATCGGAAATTGCAGGCCGCATTGGGCCATTGTCGCATAGCCGCAACCATATTTTTCCAATAAAGCCGCCCGCGCGACCTCCAAATATTTAAAGTAATTGCCATGCCAGACAATCAACATCGGATCGACATCAAAAAAAGGCACTTTAAAGGTCAGCGTATGCTCAATGGGATGGGGTTCGATGCGATGCATGGACGCCTCCGTCTACAGGTTGCCAAAAATCAAAAAAGTTAAACCATTCATAGGGATAGCGCAAAGCCATCTGCTCTAAATTGGCACAATAGGCCTGACAGAGCGCCTGTTGGGCCGCAAGGCGCTCGCTGCGCCGGGTCACTTTTTGCCGCGCTAATGGCAGCGCGCTAAAGTAAATATGCTTGCCCTGCCGGCAACCAAAAAGTTGCACCACCGGCACGTCAAAAAGTTGGGCCAAAACAAAGGGGCCTTGGGCAAAGGCGGCCGTGGCGCCTAAAAAATTGGCCTGCAAACAGCGCTCGGCCCCATGCGGGGGTAGCCTATCGGCGGCAATGGCCAGCCACTCGCCGCGGGATAATTTATCGGCCAAAGAAATCGCCAGCTCCGGACCTACCGTGGCGGCATCAATTAAATTAAGCCGGGACTTGGGCACATAATGGGCCATCACCTGCGCAAAGCCTTGGGCATTGTGCTCAAAGACCACTGCATTGAGCACAATATGGCGATGCTCTTCAATGAGTGCGCGGCAGGCTTCGATGTTGCCCAAATGCGAGGTCAGCACCAAACAGCCCTGCCCCTTATCGCAAATCTCATCTAAAAGCTCCCGTGAGCCCGGGGTATAGAGCAGATCGCGTCCGACATGGAGTAACCCCTGCCAGGCGTTGAGTTTGTCTAACATCGCGCGCGCAAAATGCAGAATATGGCAATACGAGGAAAAATGCGGCAAGTTAATGCCCTGCGCTTGTGCCGTGTGCTGTAAATGCTGTGCATAATGCTGCGAAGCCTGCCGCGCCGCGCGGGCAAAAGGATAGTAAGCGGCCACAATGGGATAAAGGAGTAGCGCACAAAAACGTCGCCCCAGCAGGCGCTGCAAGCGCATGGTAAGACGCATGCCATACATGCCCGGCATTTCGCGCTCTTGCACCCAACGGGCGTTTTGATGAGAGCTTTTCATGCCTGAAGGTTCCTTGATGCCAATTTACGCCCCAAGAGCGCTTTTAAATGCCAGGGCATGGCACAGCACAAACGGGTGTGCAGCCAGCTAATCTTCAGATTATCGCGCAGCGGATGGAAGTTGGAGCTATTGTCCTGCCGATAGTGCACCGGCACCTTGACGTAGTGAACGTCCAGGCCCTGCCAGAACAAACGCACCAAGATCTCAATGTCAAAATCCATACCACGGCCAATATGGACCTGTGAGGCAAGCTTAGCGGTAGCTGCCAAGGGATAAATGCGCATGCCGCACATGCTCTCTTTAAGCTTGGTAGATAAAGTTTCCACCATCACCCAAAAATTGGTAATTTGCCGCCCATAGACGCGCGCCTTAGGCGCCTCGGGGCCAAAAATTTGTAGCGCAGAGATCACGGCCTGCGGGTATTGCTCAGCCTTGGCAATTAACTGAGGCAGATAATTTAAATCATGCTGTCCATCGGCATCGACTTGCAACAGATGGGTATAACCGTGTGCGATGGCCGCCTGCATGCCGGTCATAAAAGCAGCGCCCTTGCCTTGATTGTAAGGATGCTGCAAAAGTTTAACCCCCGCTTGCGCGCAAGCTGCATGCAAAGCCGCTTTATCCGCCCCTTCGCAGCCATCATCAACCACCACGACCGCAAGGCCTTGTTGTTTTAATTGCTGCAAGACCGGAGCAATTAATGCGCCATGGCGATAACAGGGCACTAAGGCACACAGCTTTAGCATAGGGTAAATTCCCCCTTGGCACACAATTGCTCAGTTGCGCCGGAATAAAGGGCAAAGCGCCAACGCGATGCTTTAAGCGCGCTTACCTCCAGGCGCACACGCGCCCCGGGGCTTAGCGGGCAGAAAAACTTTAACTGTGAAAAGCCCGCTAAATGACACTGCTCGCCCCAGCCTAATTTGACCGCCGCATCCAAAAGATAAAGTTCTGCCACGCCAGGCAAGATGGGACAGTGCGGAAAATGGCCTTTAAACCACGGTAAGCTTGGGCTTAAGGTGCATTGTGCCTGCAGGCTATCTTTACTGCAGGAGAGCAGAGCAAAATCTTTTGGTAAGAGCGTACTCATGCAAAAAGCTCCTGTAGCGCACTTAAGTTGCGCTTACCCATACTGTTTTGCGGCATGTGCTCACAAAACAAAATGCGCCGCGGGCGACATTTTTCCCCCAAAGACGCCCCAATGACCGCGCGCAAATGTTGCATGAGCGGCATATGCGCGGCTGCGGCATACTCAGGCTTGAGTACCACCACGGCGCCAATACACAAACGCTCCCCTGCTTTATAGGTCACCACCTCGGCATCATCTACCTCGGGGCAAGTTAGCAGACAGCGCTTGATGGCACTTAAGCTGACCCGCTTGTCATCGAGCTTTACAATGCTGTCAAAGCGCCCAAAGGGTCTGAAACTGCCATCGGGATAAAATTCTAAAATGTCATTTATTGTCAGCTCGCTTTCGGCAATGATGGGCGAGTGTAATTGATAGGATTGCTGTCCCATCACAAAGTTCACCCCAGGAAAAGGCGTAAAGTGCGTATGTGGCTTATCGCGCCAGCCCATCACCCCCGATTCGGTGCTGCCGTAAATTTCAAATAAATCAGCCCCCGACCAGTCGATCATCGCCTGCGCATCCTTGTCAGGTAAAAAGCCGCCGGCTGAGCTAAAGCACACTATCTGCTGCGGCGCTTTTAACTTAAAATCCAGATGATGGATAAAGACCGGACTGGTGACTAAAAAATAGCGCCCGGGGTAGAGGGCACATAATTCCTCCGTGTAGTGAATGATGCGCGAGCGCGCCGTCAGGCCAAAGCACAGCGGTAAAAAGATTCTGAAGGTAAGGCCAAACAAATGCTGCGGATAGACGGTGGCACACACTTGCGTGCCCTCAAGCTTTGAGGCCAACTTATCAAAGATAAGCTTATTTTCCCGTGTCAGCAGTGCCAAGGTTTTGCGCACCAATTTGGGTGCGCCGGTGGAGCCGGAGGTAAAAAAGCTGATGGCACTGTACTCCTCAAGTTCAAGGTGCACCTGTGGCGTCGTCACCTTAAGCTTACTAAAGCAGTCTAAATGCAATGCTATTTGCGGGCAGTCTAAAGCGCTTACTTCCTCTTCATGGAGGAGGATATCAAAATACTGCCGATGGGCCTGCAAAAAGCCCGCCGCCCCTTCGGGCAATAAAATCGCTTCCTTATGGGCATCCCAAATGGCAATTAATCCCAAGGTAAACAGGGCACTGTCCTGCACACATAGCGCCACGCGTTGCCCGGATAACAGCCGTAAACGCGCACTTAAGGCCTCTGCCGCCAGCGCCATGCTTGAAACCTTAATTGCCCCGCGCGGGGTATCAAACAGCACCGTCTCCGATCGCGCAGGATCGAGCCATTGCTGCGGGGGAATAAACTTAAGCGTGCTCATAGTGCCTCCGCATTTTAAGCCGCAGGAGATATTCACCTGCAAACATCACACCCATCAACAGATAGGCAATTCCTCCATTGTACAAAGTCCACCATTTAAGATTGCCCCACCACACCGTAAGCCACGCCAGCGTGCCATTGAGGATAAAAAAGACACACCAGGCGATGGTAACCTTACGCACATACTTGATGGCATAGGGTGGCAAATCGGGCTCAGTTAAGCGGGCCAAACGCTCAATTATCGGCGGGCCTTGCAGCAAACTTAAGGCAAACACCCCCAAAAACAGTACATTGACGGCTACCGGATAGTACATAAATAAGTTACTACCCCGCAGCACTAAACTTAACACACATAAGCCAAGTGCTATCAGCGCGCTTATTATCAACAGCGGGCGCAAACTGCCTTTATTGTGCGGCAAAGTAAACACCCGCAACAGGCTGATTGCGGCCAAAACGCCAAGCGTCAGCCCCAGCTTATCTACATAGAGCCCATAGGCGATGATAAAGGGCCACAGCACCAAACACAGGGCGCTGATGACACCGATAACCGCCTTAATGCGCGACAGCATTAGGCCTGCGGGGTGCGAATTAAGGCGGCTACCGCCTGCACCACATCCGCCACGGTCTTTACTTGCTTGAAGACCGTCGGATCGACCTTACGGCCAATCTTCTTTTGCAATTGCACAATCATGTCGACTGCATCAATGCTATCTAAATCCAAATCGGTAAATAAATTGGCATTGAGCACCACCTTTTCCGGCTCGACTTCAAAGAGCTTGACGATGATGGCTTTAATTTCTTCAAAGAGCTCTTCATCGCTCATCTTAGTTAAATCGCTCATCGTTTACTCCTATTGTGCATTTTGCTGGGCGGCCACGAAATCGGCTAAGGTCTTGACAGAGTAGAAATGCTGTTTCATTTCCTCATTTTCCGCCGACAGTGCCACCGCATACTTGTTCTTAATGGCCAAACCTAATTCTAAGGCATCGATGGAATCAAGCCCCAAGCCATCATTAAATAACGGTGCATCAGTATCAATATCGTCAACTGTCATGTCCTCAAGATTAAGGCTGTCAATAATCAGTTGCTTTATCTCGGTTGCCAAATCCGGCATGGCATTAACCTCTTTAGTCAAAAAGTACTTGTCCAAATAAACGATTTAAATTGCGCACCGCATGCGGCAATTGCTCCTCATCGGTGCAGGCAAAACTTTGATAGCTAAGTTTACGCTGAAAACTTACCGTAAAAATAGGCCGCTGCCGCGGAACGGCATACCACGGATGCACTTTATCCAGTAAGGGCGCACTGACCTGCAAACGCAAACAATAGACATCCGCGCCACAGCGCAAGGCCACATTGGCCGCCCCGCGCTTTAAAACTTTGCCGGACACGGCACTGCGCGTGCCCTCGGGGAAAATTAAGATATTCTCCCCCTGCTGCAACCGCCGGCGACATTGCGTCAATAATTGCCCCTGCTCACCGTTGCTAACATAATCGGCACCGCGAATCACGCCACCTAAAAAGAAATTATGCCACAGCGCCTCTTTGACCATACAGGTAAGATCCGGCAAGAGCGCCGTCAAGACCACATAATCAATCAAGGTCGGATGATTGGCCAAAATAAGTCCGCCTTTGACCGCGCGCAAATGCTCCAAGCCTGTCACCTTAAGCTCAATGACGCGCAAAAAGCACAGCAGATGTAAAAAGAGGCGAAAGCTCAGGCCAATGGTCTGGCGAAAATAATGCCGGCGCTGTCTTTTATCGCGCATTAAAAGCGCGATGAGCGGTAACACCACCGCCCATAAGATAAGCGCGCCGCCAAAAAAGAGCGCATAACCCAAAGCAGTGGCACATTGCCGGTAAAACCTCTCACATGCCGCCATCACTTAGCTATCCTTGCAACAAATAAGTTGCGCCCCGGCCAATTGCACGACCAGCTCTCTATCACTCCCGGCTAAAAAACGCGCCACCTCAAGGGCTGGCAGTTTATCAAGTGCCCGCTTAGCAAGTGAAGGCTCCAACCTTACCTGCACATTACTGCCGGCAGTTAACACCAAGCCCACAGCAAAGGGATAGTCGATGGCCTCCGGGGGTAGCAAAGGCGCATAAAAGTCCGGAATTTTGCCGTCAAAACAGACGAGAAGTACCGTCTGATAGCCGGCACTTAATAAGCTGGCGCTTTCAACTAAGCCTGCCCACAAAGTATTTTCCTGCGCGGCCACCGCACTTATCGGGATATTTTGCTGCGCGACAATCGCCGCGATGCCGCATGCGGCATTGTGCACCGACATCGCAAAATCTGTCGGCGACACGTCCGTGCCTTGGGCGAGGGCTTGCAACATATGATAGTTGCGCTCCAATTCTCCATGGCGACTGGCAAAGACCGCCGCTTGAGGCTGGTATTGCTTACTCATACGTACGCTAAGGTCAGCTGCCAAGCGCGCGCCCACCGTTAAACGGCGCGCGGTCATCATCGGTAAGTCTTGCGCCTTGGGTAATTTGGCCTTAGGGTCATAAGGTGGTAGCGTAGGGAGAGCGCAAAATTCAGCCAAACTGCGCACCGTCGGCAAATTGACATCCAGAGCCTTAATATTAAAGGACAAGGTGGTCATAGGGCCACCTCCAATAAAGTATGCCCGCGCCCGATATCATTGTGCGTAGCCACCACGGTTAAACCTGCCCGGGCTATCAAATCTTTTAAAGTTTGCAGCCGATAAAAGCGCGAATTGCCATTGGCAAGACAGGTAAAGTACAAGCTGGTGGCATTTAAACTATAACTTGCAGCCTCAAAGCGCTGGGCATCGGCACAGAGCTCTAAGATAAAGATGCGGCTGTGCGCCTTAGCGGCAACTTTAATCTTCGTTAAGATATGCACAATTTGCTCAGGGGCAAAGCAATCTAAAAATTGACTCATCCACCACACATCCGCCCCTTGCGGGAAAGGATCGGGCGTTAATACATTTAGCGGGGCAAAAGATAAACGATCGGCAAATTGCGCGGCTAAGTCACTGTGCTCGACGAGGGCAATTTGCTCGGGCAAATCCAAAATCTTAACCTTAACCTTGGCATCGTATTGCAGACATTGCGCGGCAAAACGCCCGGTATTACCGCCCACATCAAAGAGGGTATTAACCTTACCGGAGGCAAAAATTAAGGGTAAGACGGCTTTAAAGGCGGCATCAGAGTAGAAATGGTCAAAGGCAAACCAACTCTCGCGCGCTGGACTTGGTAACTTACTTAAATAAGGATAGATGGTCTCCCACGGGGCAAAGACCTGCAAGCCAGCGGGCTTGCCACTTACTAAGGCTTCTTTTAAATGACTTGCCGCGGCATAACAGACATCGGCGGTGAAATTAAAATTCACCCGCGTCATCTCATCGTGTAAGAGAAAATAGCCGACCTTGGCCAAATAAAAGCGCCCCTGCTTTTCATACAGCAAATGCCCGCTCAGACCCATATCGAGCATGACGCCTACGGCATAAGTGCTAAGCTCAAGCTTGTGCGCCAACTCATTGAGGGAAAGCCCATCCTTACCTGCCTTATCAAGCGCGTCCAGCACGCCTAAATCTAGGAGGCAACGGGTGCATTGAAACAGTAAGGGCGCAAAAGCAAGCTTTTGCGCCTCACTAATAGCCGCAATGGCACTTAACTTATCGGCATTATAAAAATCTGCCACCGCTTTATCTCCCATTGCCTTAGCCTACTTTAGTTCTTTAAGGCCATCGTCTTCTGTAAGTTAAAGCGAATGTCGTGGTCTAAGTTATTGACCCAGTTATTGTACTTATTGTGGATCTCACCGCCCCCGGCCTTCATATTGACGCTTGATACATAGTTAATGGTATAACCGGTGGCGCTATACGGGATATCCACTTGTACCTGATGGCTACGCACAATGAGGTTAGCGCTAATCTTGCCCGGCTCATCGGCCGTTACCAGCCAATTGCGATTTTGGCAGGCCTTGAAAATGGCATCGCGCACATCCGCCACACTATAAATCTGACTAAAAGTGGTCGACGGCGTTAAAACCGGCTCGGTCCAAGAAGAACAACCTACCACCCCTAAGCTCAGCGCCAGTGCGCAAGCTAAAGCACATTTCTTCATCATCATTTTGTTATTACCTAACTTTTTGTCGCAAGCTATCTATTTTCTCCTTACTGCACTTCTTTTTAATTGTACAGTAAGTGGTAAGATGCATTTTAAACCCTTTCATATCTGCAAGCGTAGCTTTTTTTACACTATCTTGCCGTTTATGGACGTGCCTAACTTAGCGTAATCAGCGGCACATCCGTCACCTGCAAAAAGTCACTTAAATGTCTGACCATAAAATTATGATCTTGGATATGGGGCAGATTAGATACCGTCAGTACCCCGACAAAAGCCCCACTTTGCAGGCAGAGGGGAAAACCACCGCCACAAAAGGCATAGTCACGCTCATCAAGGCCCTGTGAGGCCGGTGTTTTATCCTGCGCCCACATATACAAAGAGCTGTGACCACAAAAGGACACGGTGTTAAATTTGCGCTGCATCCAGATTTGATTGCTCAGCGCCGTGCCTTCGGTCATGTACTGAAACAAAATTTGCCCATTAAGCCGTCTGATGGCTATGGCCATATCAAGCTTATCCTTAAGGCAACACTCTGCCAAATAGCATCCTAAGGAGAACGCCAGCTTTGCATCAAAAGACGCCAAGCGCAAGCGCTCTTCTTGCATAAGCAAAGTCGAGATGATCTTCTCTTGCCCTACCTCTTCCATAAAACCTCCTGTAACTTAAGTCACTCTGCTTATTGTTTGCCGTCTGCGCCAAGTGCGCGTGCCTGCCTTTTTGGAAAAGTAGCAGCTTAAGCTCCTACTTTAAAGTCTCAGCTTGCGGCGGAGTGCTGCTGCAGGTGCCGGGCACGGCCATTTGCAAACGCGCAATATCGGCCTTGCCGGTAACTTCCGGCATTTGCTCAACATCGGCGCCACCGACAAAAACGCCCCATTTGATAAATTGGCGGAAGAAATAGTGTTGCCCGGGTTCGGCATAGAATTTCAGGCTATTGGGCGAAAACTCCGACTCCGTGGAAATATAGTGATCTTTATTGCCATCCACCTCGGTGTAAAAGAACACGCCCGGGGCGGTTTAGCCAAGGCAAATGCCATCAATATAAATATCTTTGTATAGACCATAGCCCATCAGATCATCGCGGCGATACACATAGACGCCGGCTTTGCCTTCCGTCGGTGCCACAAATTGCTTGGCCGCTTGTGCTTCCGCCGTCCCATCTACCGTCGGCACGGAAGCGGAGCAGCCGGCGAGGATAGCAAGCGCCAAGGCGCTACCGCCTAAGAGTGCATAACGTTTTATTTGTTGCATCATATTTTTATCCATCCATAAGCCCCAAAACCTCTCGTCTGCTGACGAGTCTTATCGATAGATGCCACTATCTACCCATGCGCCTAATATTTCACATGATGATAAATGGTGCAACTTGGGCACTAAAGAAATGCGACTATTATGGCAAAAAGGCTTAAATAAGAGCTGGATGGAAAGGATGCTAAGGCAAGCAGGGGGTGACTAAAAAGGTCCCCCCGATTTTATGTTCCAGAAACGGTAAAATTTGCAAAACAGAATGTTTTCGCAAAATATTTCCTTTTTATTTCAGTTAATTACTTGTAAATTTTTAGCTGTTTTTGCTATAGTTCACCCATAGTCAGCGCAGACTATCCGGAGGTGAGTATGGCTAAACCCGTCTTCAGACAGTACTGGCAGCATGAAACCATGGTCCTGCCTCCCAGCCTTGACGACTTCATTGATGAGAAC
>JAHLFG010000036.1 GCA_018883895.1 Candidatus Anaerobiospirillum merdipullorum | reverse complement strand
ACACAGAAGTGAAATGCAGAGATGCCGATGGTAGTGCCGCGTACGTCGGTGCGAGAGTAGGAAATCGCCAGGCATCCACTTTACATAAAGCGCACAGAGCGCTACCTTAAAGCACCGCAAGGTGCTTTTTGTGTTTTTGGGCCCCAAGCTTTCAGCCTGCCCTAACGTAAAGTGCTTTCTTAATTTTTCTGTTATATAACAATAATTTAAATTTACCTTAGCCTGTTGCCTTAAGCAACAGACCAAGGCGGCGCCATTTAAGCGTTAAGTCTATCAGGGAGAAGCCCGGCGCTTATAATAAAGTGCGCAATTTCATTAAGCCCCTCTTTAGTGAGCATATTACTAAATAAAAACGGCCGCTCACCGCGCATCTTCTTACTGTCGCGCGCCATTACTTCCAACGAGGCGTGCACATAGGGGGCCAGATCGATTTTATTAATTACCAGCAGATCGGACTTGGTGATCCCGGGGCCGCCTTTACGCGGGATCTTATCGCCTCCGGAGACAGCGATAATATATAAGGTCAGATCGGCAAGCTCCGGGCTAAAGGTGGCCGAGAGATTATCGCCGTCGCTTTCGACAAAGATGATGTCTAAATTGGGATGGCGCTATTCTAAGGTGGCAATAGCGCTTAAATTCATCGACGCATCTTCGCGAATGGCCGTATGCGGGCAACCGCCGGTCTCGACGCCAAGCACGCGATCCGCCGGCAGGACCTGATGGCGCAGTAAAAATTCGGCATCTTCCTTGGTGTAAATATCATTGGTCACCGCAGCAATATTGTACTGATCGCGCAAAAGCACACAGAGGTTGCACAGCAAGGCGGTCTTCCCTGATCCCACCGGTCCGCCGATGCCGACGCGCAAAGGAGCATTTGACATAAAAAATCCTCATCTAACAAATAAATAATTTAACTGCGAAACAATCTGGAGTATTGGCTTTCATGTAAGGAGCTTACAATGGCTAAAAAGGGCAGGCTTGTCCCTAAGTCGCCATCATCAAGCGTAAGCGCGCGCTTACAGACTTCCTCAATTACCGGCAGTAATTGCACCTGCACTTGAGCCGCGGCCATCTGTCCTAAGGGCAGGGCCTTACAACTTGCGGCTAAGGCATTTTGTACTTGGGCAAAGGCATAGGCTTGCATTAGTTCTAAGGCAGTAAGCTTGTCCTTTGCTTCAACGGGCGTGCTATACCAGGCAAAGAGGGCAAAGGCCGCCACATAGCCTAGCTTGCACGCTTGCAAACTAGGTGGCAGGGTAAACAGTTTGCCGCATAATTGCATGAGCGCCTGACCTTGCGCTTGCTCTTCTAGTAAAAGTTCGGCCGTCTCGCGCCCTGATAGTAAGCGGGAGTTGAGATTTTTTAATTGTTCCCATTGCTCATCTTGGCAGGCCTGATACATGCGCTTTAACAACGGCAATTCCCAATACCCCAGCCCCGTCTGCAGATAAAAGCGCAGATAGTGCAAGATATCGCTCCCGTTCTTTAAGCTCCCACGCTCAAATAATTGCTCTAGGCCCTGCGAGAAGGCAAAAGAACCCACCGGCAAGGCCGGTGAGGTCAGCCAACACAGATTAAGCCACAAGGCACGCTCAGTCATGGTGATGCTCGTGCTCATGCTCATGATGATGGGCGTAGGCTCCGCTTTCGGGGTTAAAGGTGGCCCACAGCCGCGTCAGGCTTAAACCTAGGGTGGTGCACATTTGCTCAATCACGCTATCGGGCAAAAAGCGCACTTTAAGTGGCAAAATTTGCAGCGGCAAATGGCGATTGCCTAAGTGATAGCAGGCGCGGGCATGGGTCAGGGCATCCGGGGCCGTAGCTTCAATAAGCTCCTCGGGGGCGGCGCAGATCACACATAATTGTCCGTCAGCACTTTGGAGCACGTCCCCGGCATGCAAGGTTTGGCCACGCTCTACATTAATCCCCACTTCCGTGCCATCTTCAAGCTTAGTTCTTTGCCGACAAATTGCCCAGCGCTCGGCACTTAAGCTCAAGCTAGGGGCATCCGGGGTCGGGATGACGGGGCCTAAGTTTTTGGTATAGATAATCATGATTACTCCTAGATTAAAAAGTAGCGTTGCGCCAGGGGTAAAACCGCCGCCGGTTCACAGGTCAAAAGTTTGCCGTCGGCACGGACCTCATAGGTTTGGGCATCCACTTCAATCTGTGGCAGGGCGCCGTTTAAAGGCAAATCGGTTTTCTGTAAATGGCGGGTATTTTTCACCGCGCATAATTGCCGGTGAGAGCCTAAAGCTTGCAATTGCGCTTGGCCGTCGTTATCTAAAAAAGCCTTAGAGACAAAGGTCAGTGCTCCTTGAGCCGGAGCAAGACCCAAGGCGCCAAACATCGGCCGGGCATAGACCGGTTGCGGGGTGGGGATGGAGGCATTTATATCACCCATTTGCGCGCAGGTAATAAAACCGCCTTTGAGCACCATGGCCGGTTTAACGCCAAAAAAGGCCGGTTGCCACAGCACTAAGTCGGCAAGTTTGCCCACGCTTACCGAGCCAATTTCAGTGGCCATGCCGTGAGTGAGAGCCGGATTGATGGTGTATTTGGCAATATAGCGCCGCACGCGATAATTATCATTGCCCTGACCTGCGTCCTCAGGCAAAGGACCGCGTTGGACCTTCATCTTATGGGCCGTCTGCCAGGTGCGGGTAATGACCTCACCTACCCGGCCCATGGCCTGTGAGTCTGAAGAGATCATGGAAATGGCGCCTAAGTCTTGCAAAATATCCTCTGCGGCAATGGTTTCGCGGCGAATACGGGAATCGGCAAAAGCCACGTCCTCGGGCAGGCGCGGATTTAAGTGATGGCAGACCATGAGCATATCAAGATGCTCATCAATGGTATTGACGGTATATGGCCGCGTCGGATTGGTCGATGACGGGAGCACATTGGGCAGGGCGCAGGCCTTGATGATATCCGGGGCATGGCCACCTCCGGCACCTTCAGTGTGATAGGTATGAATGGTGCGTCCCTTAAAGGCCGCTAAGGTACTTTCAACAAAGCCCGCTTCATTTAAGGTATCGGTATGGATGGCCGTTTGCACATCATACTCATCTGAAGCTTGCAGGCAGGCATCAATGGCCGCAGGGGTACTGCCCCAGTCTTCATGTAATTTAAGGCCGCAGGCGCCGGCTTTGATTTGCTCAATTAAAAAGGCCGGGTCAGAGCAATTGCCCTTGCCTAAAAAACCGATATTGACCGGAAAGTTTTCACAGGCAAGCATCATGCGTTGTAAATACCATGCGCCAGGGGTGCAGGTGGTGGCATTGGTGCCGGTGGCAGGACCGGTACCGCCGCCTACTAAGGTGGTAATGCCACTGGCCAAAGCTTCCGCCGCCTGTTGCGGGGAAATTAAATGCACATGACTGTCCATGCCGCCTGCGGTCAGGAGCATGCCCTCACCGGCAATGATTTCGGTATTGGGGCCAATTAACATGGTTACCTGTGGTTGCACATTGGGATTGCCGGCCTTACCTAAAGCGGCAATGCGGCCATGCTTAATGCCGACATCGCATTTGATAATGCCCTGATAGTCGACCACAATGGCATTGGTGATGACGGTGTCCATGGTATCTTCGTCGGCAAATTGGCCTTGTCCCATGCCATCGCGGATGGTTTTACCGCCACCAAAGCACACTTCCTCGCCATAAACGGTGTAATCTTTCTCAATTTCAATCCACAGTTCAGTGTCCGCTAGGCGAATTTTGTCGCCGACGGTGGGGCCGTAAAGTTGCGCATATTGTGCGCGGGGAATGGTGAGCATATCTCTCTCCTATAAGGCGCCATTGACTTGGCCGCGAAAACCATAAACTTGCCGTCTGCCTACATAAGCAATTAATTGCACGGTCCGCTCCACACCGGGTTCAAAACGCACCGCGGTGCCGGAGGGAATATTAAGGCGCATGCCTAAAGCGGCCTGCCGGTCAAAGTGCAAAGCGGGATTTACTTCATAAAAGTGATAATGCGAGCCCACTTGTATCGGGCGATCGCCGGTATTGACGACGCGCAAGGAAATGGCCTCACGTCCGGCATTGAGCACGATGGGCTCGTCTTTGAGGCAATATTGCCCGGGAATTAAATTTGCCATTTAGCACTCCTTGACAATCGGATCATGGACGGTGACTAATTTGGTGCCATCAGGAAAGGTCGCTTCGACTTGAACTTCATGTAACATCTCCGGGATCCCTTCCATCACGTCAGCGCGCGTCAATAAGGTGCGCCCCCAGCTCATAAGTTCAGCCACCGATCGTCCATCACGGGCTGCCTCAATCAATTGCAAGGAAATATAGGCACAGGCCTCGGGATAATTTAGCTTCAAGCCACGCGCTTTACGCCGCTCAGCGAGCATGCCGGCGGTAACTAAGAGCAATTTGTCTTTTTCACGGGGCAGTAATTGCATAAGTCCTCCAAAATTAAGTCTGCCAGATACGTGGCTGGGTAAAGGGTCTGCCCATGCAGGCAGGAAAGATCTGCTGTAGACAGGAAAGCTCCAAATCCTGCAGGGCACTGATGTGATTGCTTAAAGCGCGCAGGCACAAGAGCCCCAAACGCACGCTGACCCCGGCTATTAGCTTGCCGTGGTTATTGGCGCGCTCACAACATGTCTTTAAGCTCTCACTGATATGCTCAAGGCAAGTAGAGTGGGGTGCACTTGATGGCAAGAGCAGGTATAAATTAAGCCCTAGGGCCTGTCCGTTAAGTCCCGGGAGGGAGCAACGTAAGAAAGGCTCGTCATTGACGCGCAAGCGCTCGTGTAAGAGCGCCTGCCCTTCACGGCAAATGGTGGTCGTTAAATCCACCCACCCCTCATCAAAGCACTCCCCACAGCCGATGCGGCCTAACATGAAGATTTCGGCACTTAAAAAAGTGCTGTGGGCATCCACTTGTACCGTAAGTTTTTGCTGCGCTTGCGCCCCGCGGTAGAACAAAGTCTCTTGGGGTAAATAAGCCATTTGCGCCGCCTGTAGCTTCAGCATCACCTCCTGACATTGTGGGGAAGTGCCATCGGAGCGATAGAATTTGGTCGCAGACGGGGAGGTGATTATCACCCGCGCACCGGCTTGCGCTTCTAAGTTAAAGCGCAGCTTGTCGCCACTTACCAAGCCCCCGGGGGGATGTAAGAGACAACATTCGGCAGGTTGCACCCCGGCACAAGTTTCCGGGTAGAAAAGGTGTAATACCCGTAAGGGGCCTTGACTTTGGCTGCAGGTGAGCGCCGTGCGCCCGGCCACCGGAGCAAAGCTTAAGTCAAGCGCCGCCTCCCAGCGGCGCGCCGAAGCTTTAGACGGTAAGGTAGCGACGTACGAGTTCATCACTAAGCTCTTCCATGGGTCCGCAACCTACAATCGCGCCCCGTTCCATCAGGGCAAAGTTTTGCGCCGCCTTGCGGGCAAAACCGACCTTTTGCTCCACCAAGAGCACGGTAAGGCCCATTTCTTGATTGAGTCTACGGATAGATTTGGCAATATCGCTGACGATATTGGGCTGAATACCTTCGGTGGGCTCATCTAAAATCAGCATTTGCGGGGCGGTGATTAAGGCCCGGCCAATGGCCAATTGTTGCTGTTGTCCCCCGGAGAGATCGCCGCCGCGCCGATTTTTCATTTCATGCAGCACCGGAAAGAAATCATAGATAAAATCCGGAATATGGCGATCGCCGCGCGGACGTAGCGGCAGGCCAATTTTAAGATTTTCCTCCACCGTAAGTAGCGGAAAAATTTGTCTGCCTTGCGGCACATAACCAAGTCCCAAGCGAGCGCGCTTTTCCGGACTTAAATGTTCGATGGCCTGCCCTTTAAAGCTAATGGTGCCGGAGGCAATGGGGAGTAGACCCATTAAACAATTTAATAAGGTCGTCTTACCCTCACCATTGCGCCCCATCAGGCAGGTACACTGGCCCGGGGCAATCTGCAGATTGACATCGCGCAAAATATGCGATTGGGCATAATATTGGTTGACGTTTGTAAAGCTAAGCATCGTCATCTTTCCCCAAATAAGCCTCAATTACGGCCGGATTGGATGACACTTCATCCATCGTGCCTTCAGCAAGGACCTGTCCGCGACAGAGTACGGTCACAATGTCGGCAATGGCGCGGATAAAAGCCATGTCATGTTCAATTACCATGATGGTGTGCCGCCCCTTGAGCTCATGTAATAACTCAATGGACAGCTCAATTTCCTCAGGGGTCATGCCGGCTGCCGGCTCATCGAGCATTAACAGCCTAGGTCTTTGAATCAGGAGCATGCCAATTTCCAGCCACTGTTTTTGCCCATGGGATAAGGTGCCAGCGAGGACATTGGCGCGCGAGCTTAACCGGATTTTCTGTAAGATCTCGCAGATGTAATCTTGCTCGGCACTATCAAGGCCGCGTTTTAACGTGCCGCGCACGGTCTTATTGCACGCCCCGGCCAATTCTAAATTTTGCCCCACGCTCAGACTTTCGATGACGCTGGGTTTTTGAAATTTGCGCCCAATCCCAGCCCGCACAATTGCCACTTCATCCATCTGCAAGAGGTTGTAAAGATTGTCGGGGCTTTCATGTTGCGGATCAGAACAGAAAAAGGCATTGCCACTGTCCGGCCGCGTTCTGCCGGTGAGCACATCCATCATGGTGGTCTTACCAGCGCCATTGGGACCGATAAAACAGCGTAATTCTCCGGCCTGTAAATAGAAGGTCAGATTGTTCAGCGCCTTAAAACCATCGAAACTGACGGTCAGATCTTCAGCATAAAGCATCATGCCACGGGCATGGGGACGGGAGGCACTGTTGGCATGGTGCCATTTATGCTCCACACGATTTAACCCCTTAGTAAGCGCTGCACTTGCACCTTGGGTAAGCTTAGTTAAAGGACTCATGCGGCCTCCTTTATCGTGTTAGATCTGTGCCATTTAAGTTGTTGGGGTAAGCCGGCCAAACCATGGGGCAAGAACAGGGTAATGATGACAAAGAGGGCTCCTAAGACATATAACCAGCCCTCCGGCCACCAGGCAGTAAAGATGGTCTTGACCAAGTTGAGCACTAAGGAACCAATGATGGCGCCATAGAGGCGATCGCGTCCGCCTAAGGCCACGCAAATGACCAACTCAATGGAGTTGAGCGGGGAAAACTCCCCAGGATTGATAATGCCTACTTGTGGCACATACAGTGCGCCGGCAAGTCCTGCCAAAGCGGCGGCGAGCGTAAAGATGGCAAGTTTGACATGCTCGGTACGATAGCCAATAAAGCGTACCCGGCTTTCACTGTCGCGCACGGCCGTCAGTAAGCGCCCGAGGCGCGTGCAATTGAGGGCACGCAAGAGTAGAAAGGCCAGCAGCAGACAAATGGCGGTGAGGGCAAATAAGAAGATGCGCGTGCCATCTGCGGTGATGTCCATCCCGGCTAAGGTCTTAAAATCAGTCAGACCATTATTACCGCCAAAGCCTAATTCATTTAAGAAAAACATCAGCATCAGCGCATAGGTCAAGGCCTGCGTGATGATGGACAGATAGACCCCACCCACGCGCGATCTAAAGGTGGTAAAGCCGAAGATAAAGGCTAAGGCGGCCGGCACGAGGAGGCTTAATACTAAACTTGGCAGCAAATAATGCGAGCCTTGCCAATACCAGGGTAAATGATCCCAATTTAAGAAGATCATAAAGTCGGGCAAATTACTGCCATAGACGCCTTGGGTGCCAATTTGCAAGGTCAGGTACATGCCGAGCATATAACCGCCTAAGGCAAAATAGGCACAATGCCCGAGGCTTAAGATACCCAAACGGCCCCAGATTAAATCTAGCGACAAGGCCGCTAAGGCATAGCACAAATACTTGCCCATTAAGGTGACGGCATAGATGGAAATAAGCCCGCAGAGAGCACCGATGGTGCTACCGATGGTAAGAAGGGCAAGCAGTTCCACCACATAGCAGGTGGAGCGATTGAAAATCGGGCTACTTACCTCTAAGGTCAGCTCCGGCTTGACCGGGGCTGTAACATGCTTAGCACTGTGCATAAGTTAAGCCTCCGCTGCGCGACCGCGTTGCGGGAATAAGCCCCGCGGGCGTTTTTGGATGAACAGAATTAAGGCAATCAAAATCACGATCTTAGAGAGCATGGCGCCGGTGACGGGCTCGAGGAATTTAGAAATAAGTCCCATAATAAGACCGCCGGTTAAGGTGCCCCACAAATTGCCCACCCCGCCAAAGACCACTACCATGAAGGTGTCGACGATATAGTTCTGCCCCAGATTAGGACCTACATTGGTAATTTGACTTAAGGCCACGCCGGCCATACCGGCAACACCAGAGCCTAAACCAAAGGTGAGGGCATCAATACGTCCGGCACGGACGCCCAAAGCACGGGCAATCGGGCGATTTTGTGCCAAAGCGCGTACTTCAAGCCCCAAACGGGTTTTATTCATGATGATTAAAATCAAGGTAAAGGTCAGGGCGCAGAACAAAATGATGATGACACGACTTAGGGTGACGGATAGATTTTCACTAATTTGCAATTGCCCTTGCATAAAGGCCGGGGTTTGTACCGCGCGATTTAACGGCGAGAAAATGGTACGTACTGCCTGTTGCAAGATGAGACTTACGCCAAAGGTGGCCAATAAGGTCTCAAGCGGTCGTCCATAGAGACTGCGAATTACCGTGCGCTCAATTAACATTCCAAGAGTGCCGCTGACCACAAAGGCCGTAGGAATGGCAAGTATCAGCGCCAGCCCCGGTTGTCCGGGCAAGAGCTGTTGTAAGCACCATACACAATAGGCACCGACCATAATAAGTTCGCCATGGGCCATATTGATAACCCCCATCACCCCAAAGGTAATGGCCAGGCCAATGGCCGCAAGTACCAGCACTGAGCCTAAACTTAGGCCAAAGAACAGGTTTTCGCCAAAGGTGGCACAGCGCAGGTAAAATTGCACCCAGCCGGCTGCTTGTTGGGCAGCGTCACTTAAGATTTCATCGCTAGATTGCCCTAATTGCTCTAAAGCATGCAGACATTGTGGGGTGCCTTTGTCCTTTAAGATCTCCACTGCCTGCAATAACTCTTGGCGCCCCAAGGATGGATTTTGCGCCAAGGTTAAAGCCCAGGCGGTACGTAAATCCTGATAGACCTGCCCATCATCTTCATGTTGCATTAAAGCCTGCAGGGTGTCCGTAGACGGCATGGTGGCACCGGCTTGCAATAAGGCGGCAGCGGCGGCGCGTCGTGCGCTGACCTCTTCACTATACAGTGCGCGTGCTGCCACAATGGTGGCAATAAGTTGACGCTGTTTATTGCTACTGCCAACACAGCGCAGGCCCTTGCCATTTGTAAGGGTGGCATTGGAGGTCAGCGCGTTAAAGGAGCCGTCGGCATTTTTCAGCCACAGACTTTGGTCGCTACGCTTACAGTACAGCTCGCCGTCGGCGATGGCCTGCAGTAGTTGCACTTGCGCGGCATTGGTCGTCGTCGACCAATTATTAATTAAAAGATCGCGATCGCGTACTCGACTTGAGCATAAGGCTACGCTTTCCTCTGCACTTAGTGTCAGGGGCAGCCCCGTTGCCGGGACTGCATATACACTTGGAAGTAAGGAAAGGATGAGCGATAGCGCGCAGCATAAGAATATTTGTTTAAGTAGATGCATCCGCGCTTGCTCCTTTATTGGGCCGACACCTGCTTTAAGCACTTATGCTGACTCTTGCTGTAATTGCCGCAATTGATAGGGGCAGTCCAGTCAGCTTCTAAATCCTTAGAGCCCTCAAGGAAATCACTCCAGGCATCGCCGGCAACTTCACCGTCAGACTCCCAGACCGTCTGGAATTGACCATCGGCCTGAATTTCACCGATATAGACTGGCTTGGTGATATGGTGATTGGGCAGAACTTTGGCCATGCCGCCGGTAAGATTGGGCACTTCCAGGCCTACAATGGCGTCAAGTACCTTATCTACATCAGTAGAGCCAGCCTTTTCCACGGCTTTGACCCACAGATTAAAGCCGATATAGCTAGCTTCCATCGGATCGTTGGTGACGCGGCTATCATCGCCGGTATAGGCATGCCATTTGTCAATAAATTCCTGATTTTCCGGAGTCTCGATACTTTCAAAGTAATTCCAGGCTGCCAAATGACCGACTAAGGGCGTGGTATCAATGCCCGAGAGCTCTTCTTCACCGACTGAAAAAGCCATCACCGGAATAAAGTCGGCACTAATACCTTGATTGGCCAGTTCACGATAAAAAGGCACATTGGAATCGCCATTTAAGGTTGAAATGACCGCAGTTTTCTTGCCGGTACTACCGAAATCTTTAATATCTGCGATAATGGACTGCCAATCGGAGTGGCTGAAGGGGGTGTAGTTAATCATGATGTCCTCATCAGCAATCCCGTGTGCTTTGAGATAAGCCTCGATAATTTTGTTGGCAGTGCGCGGAAAGACATAGTCCGTGCCGGCTAATACGAAGCGCTCAATGCCCAGATCATTTAACAGGTAGTCCACCGCAGGAATCGCCTGTTGATTGGGAGCAGCACCGGTATAGATGATGTTGCGTGATGATTCTTCACCTTCGTACTGCACCGGATAGAAGAGTAAACCGTTCAGCTCTTCAAATACCGGGAGCACGGCCTTGCGGGACACCGACGTCCAGCAACCAAATACCACGGCCACTCCGTCCTGCGTGAGTAATTCACGGCTCTTTTCGGCAAATACCGGCCAATCTGAAGCCGGATCAACCACCACCGCTTCAAGTTTCTTGCCCAAGACGCCACCTTTTTTGTTTTGCTCATCAATGAGCATCTGCACCGTCTGCGATAAGGTGGATTCACTAATGGCCATGGTGCCGGATAGCGAATGCATTACGCCTACTTTGATGGTGTCATCGGTAGCATAGCTGCTAGCGCTAAACAGTAAGGCGGCGGCAGCGAAGGCACTTAAAGTATTTTTCAGCATGTTTATGCTCCTGTTATCGGGGCGGCGATGTCTTTCCATCGCACGCACGCTGCATTAAGAAATATCACTGCATGGGTTGCAGTGGACTTAAGCAGATTTTTCTGCCGTTCTTCAGAAAAATCGTCCTTGCAAGCAGTATAAAAGGCGGGGCTAAAGGCAAGAAAAGGTGCACAGCAGCAAAGCGTCAATCACGTTTTGTGTGCGTTACATCACAATTATGGGTAAAAATTTAGCACTAAAAAGTAAAAATGTGAGCGCCTTAACAGTGCAGTGGAACCATTAAGGCACATTGCCGGCCAATGCTGGCAAATTAGGAGGTGGCAGCTTTAAAGCGGCTTACCGAAATCGACGATTTTCAGCGCAATTTCTGCGCAGGCGCGCGCGTCGTCTAAGGCATGGTGATGATGGGAAAGATCGATGCCGCAGGCGGCGGCCACGGTATCTAATTTATGATTGGGCAATTGCGCGCCAAAATAACGCCGGGCAGCCTTGAGGGTGCAGTAAAACTCATAATGCGGATCTGGCAGTTGATAGGCTGCAAGTACCGCTTTAAGGCACGAGGAATCAAAGGGGCTGTTATGGGCCACCAAGGGTAGGGGGCCAATAAGCTCCTGCATGTGCGGCCAAATTTCAGCAAAGGTGGGCGCGTTGTCAGTATCACGCGCCGTCAGACCATGCACGCGCGTATTCCAATATTGATAGTAATTGGGCAGCGGCTTGATAAGCTCATAGTAGGTATTGACGATGCAATTGTGCCTTACTACCACCATGCCCACACTACAGACACTGCTACGCATGGCATTGGCGGTCTCAAAGTCAAGGGCGACAAAGTTTAGGTCAGTTTGCATCCTCAGATTTCTCCTATAAAGCTATGCCCGCTTGCGCACAAATCTCATCAATAGCCTTAAGCTCATCTTCATCAAAGTGCAAATTGGCTCCGGCGGCAATGTTCTCCTTTAATTGCTCGACCTTGGAGGCGCCGATGAGCACGCTTTGCACCTGCCCGTCGCGCATCACCCAGGCCAAGGCCATTTGTGCCAGGGTTTGCCCGCGCCGTTGGGCCAAGGCATGTAATTGTACAATTGCCTCATGGCGAGCGTTGACCAGATCTTCTTTTAAAAAGCGTCCGTCGGTGCGCACGCGACTGTCGGCGCTAATGCCATGTAAATAGCGCTCGGAGAGTAAGCCTTGGGCTAAGGGTGAGAAGGCGATGATGCCAAGCTTAAGCTCTTGGGCGGTGGCTTTTAGGCCATTGTGCTCAATGGTTCTATCAAAGATGGAATAGCGATTTTGATTAATCACCAAGGGCACATGCAGCTCTTTTAAGATGGCCTGGGCCTGACGCAATTGCGCGCCATTGTAATTGGAAAGTCCCACATAGAGCGCTTTACCCTGTTGTACGGCAGTGGCCAAGGCGCCCATGGTCTCTTCAAGATCAGTGTCCGGATCGGGACGGTGATGATAGAAGATATCGACATAATCAAGCCCCAGGCGCTTGAGGCTTTGATCAAGGCTTGAGAGCAGATATTTACGCGAGCCCCAATTGCCATAGGGACCATCCCACATCTCATAGCCGGCCTTAGTGCTGATAATAAGCTCATCGCGATAGGCAGCAAGCTCATGGCGCAAAATTTGCCCTAAATTGGTCTCGGCACTGCCCGGGGGCGGACCGTAATTATTGGCGGCATCAAAATGTGTTACCCCGGCGTCAAAGGCGGCACAAATGAGTTTTTTCATATTCTCCAAGGTGCCGGTTTGTCCAAAGTTATGCCAAATCCCCAAGGATAGGGCGGGGAGTTTTAAGCCGCTATGACCTAAGCGATGAAAGGGCATGGATGCATAGCGCTCAGCTGCTGCCTGATACATAAGGCTCTCTCCTTGATAGTTTTTTGTTAAGGCCCTATCTTAAGAAAAGCCTGGGGTAATGTATAGTCAAGGAGGGTGCAAATGTGCACATTTAGGCTATCTTTTGCCCAATTCTCTCAGTGCTCCCAGTAAAGGCCGGAGCGCATGCTAATATCAGACGGCATTTTTATAAAGAGAGGTGAGCTTAAAGTCATGCGCGCTCTGTGGAGGCTTGTCATCATCATCGGGCAGAGCTTCTTGTCTTTGCTCGTGCTCTCTTGCCTTGTCTTTGTGCTCTTAAAGGCCGTGCCGGGGGATGAGTTGCAGGCCTGGTATGGCGCTGCCGCCGATAATTTGACGCTCCATGAGCAAGAAGCGCTGCGCGAGCAATTGGGCCTTAACGCCCCGTGGTATCAGCAATATGGGCACTGGCTGTGGCAGGTAATACATTTGGATTTAGGGCTTTCCCTTGCCTATAAGCAACCTTTAAATACGCTCTTGCCGCCTCTTATTTACAATACCGTGCTCTTAGGCGGGATCTCTTGCCTCACCATCTTTACGCTGGTGCTTCTCTTGGCCCTTTTGTGCGCCCGCTTTGAGGGGCAATTTATCGATAAAGCACTGTGCTCCTTGGGTACGCTTTTTTTCTTTACCCCCGCCTTTTGGCTTGCGGTCCTGTTAATTTTGCTGTTAAGCGTCAATTTGGGCTATCTCCCAAGCTCCGGCGCTTACGATCCTGGCATGCAGCAGAGTATCGGCAATCGACTTTATCATCTTATCTTGCCGGTAACGGTACTCACCTTAAGTCATATGTGGTATTACGCCGCCCTCTTGCGGGGGCGTTTGCTCAATGAATTGCGCGCTGATTATATTTTGCAGGCTAAGGCCTCAGGTTTAAGTTCCTGTGGCATTTTAATGCAGGCTTTGCGGGCACTTATTCCTTATAGTCTGCATCTGATGGCCATTGCGCTACCGCATATCTTGGGGGGAACCTATGTCATTGAAGCGGTGTTTAACTATCCAGGCTTGGGGCGTCTTTTGGTGGCAAGCGCGCGCAATCATGATTATACTGTGCTCTTGGCTACAGTTTTATTTACCGGTACGCTCGCCATTGGCGCAGGACTTATGGCCAAGCTTGTAAGCAGCAGCTTTGATCCGCGCTGGGAGAAAAAGATGGAGGAGCGATGGTAAAACTAGATTTATCTCCTGCCCAATTGGAGCTGTTAAAACCTTTAGATAAGCTCTCCCCAGAGCAAAGGCGACAGCTTAAGGCCGGGGATGTTAGCGTTAAACTGCCGTCTTTTCACAGGAAATTAAGTTGGCCGCTTAAGTTAAGCCTGGCCTATTTAGCTTTAGTCATCTTAGCCTGTGTCAGTGCGCCTTTATGGTGTACCCACGTAGCGCAGGATTTTTTCTTAGAGGCCATCAATCACGCGCCCAATGGCCAATTTTGGGCCGGTACCGATTATTTGGGACGCGATATCTTTACCTTGCTGTGGTATGGCGGGCGCAGTTCTTTGTTAATAGGCGCTTTAGCTGCACTCACGGCTGTCATCTTGGGGGGCTTGATTGGTATTGTGGCGGCTTTAAGTAGCGATCTTATCGATAATACCCTACAGCGCATCTTGGAGTTGCTCCAAAGTGTGCCGTCGATTCTATATATGTTGGTGCTGTCTGCTTGGGTGCGCCCGGAGCACAGTTGGTCCTTGGCCTTGCTTATCGGCGCTTGTACCTGGGTGGCGGTGGCACGTTTGGTCCGGGCACAGGTGCGCACCTTGCGCAGTGCCACCTTTTGGCAAGCCGCCTGTGCCATGGGGGCGGGTTTTACCTTAAAACTGCGCTTACATATTCTGCCAGGACTTATCAGCGCGCAAAGTTTTATCTTAGCCGCGGCCTTTGTCAGTGCCCTGACCTATGAAGCGACCTTGACCTTTTTGGGTTTGGGCCTGCCACCTGAAGAATTATCCTGGGGCGCTTTATTGGCGCTGTCCAATCGCGCGCTTTTGACCAATAGCTGGTGGGTTATCGTCTTTCCTGGACTGATGCTGCTGTCCGTGCTCACGGCGGTGAGCATTATCTGCTTTAGTCTGCAAAAACCCGGCACACGCCGTTGCAGTAATTTGTAACTTTCATCTGACATAAGGAAAAATAAGCATGAAATTTCGCGCTTTTCTTTACGGTCTTAGCTTGCTGTGCAGTGCTTTGACCTTGATGGCCTGTTCACCCCAAGAAAAGACTACTACAGCATCATCAAGTTCAGCTCCTAACACCGTAAGCGCTCCCGCAGCGCGACACAATTTAGTCTTTGTAGGTGAGCAGGTAAGTACCATCAATCCTTTAATCAATGCAATGGATGAATTGCCAAGCCTCATTTTCTCTGGGCTGATGCGTTATGACGGCAGTGGCCAGCCGGTTACCGATGTGGCGGAGAGTTATAACTATGATGAAAGCGCGCAGACTTATACCTTTAAGTTAAGGCCGCAGGCTCAATGGCATGATGATAAGCCACTGACTGCTGATGACGTAGTCTTTACCTATCAATTATTGTTGTCTGATGCCGGGCGCATCTGCCCGCTACAGTCCAATTATTTGGAAATAGCCAAGGTCGAGGCTCTCGATGCGCATACCGTCAAATTTACTTTAAGTAAGCAAAATAGCGCCATCTTAGGGTATTTTAATTTAGGCTTATTGCCCAAACATTTGTTAGATGGGCAAAATTTGGCGACTACCTCCTTTAATCAAGCCCCTGTCGGCAGTGGACGTTATCGCGTGGATACGTGGGATCATGCCGCCGGGCGGATTGAATTGGTCGCTTTTGACGATTTTTACGGGCAAAAACCGCACCTTACCCATCTTACCTATTGCACGGTGGGTGATGAGAACACTAAAAGCCTGATGTTGCAGTCAGGTGAGGCCGATCTGGCGTGGTTAAATGCCCATTTGGCCGATCAATTTAGACAAAATGCCGGCTTTAATAATTTTGACTTTGTCTCGGCGGATATGCGGGCCATCGCCTTTGATTTTAAGACTCCCTTTGTCAAAGCTCATGCCGCGGAAATTGGACTGCTTAATTTGGCCATCAATAAAGATGCCTTGGTGCAAGCGGTGTTAGCCGGGCGCGGAGTACAAGCCTTTTCGCCCTTACAGTTAAGTCCGATGGGGGGCAATCGGCAAGCTGATATCTATCCTTTTGATGTAAACAAATTTGCCCAAGAGATGGAGCTACGGGGCTGGCAGAAAAATGCCGCCGGCATTTATGAGCGTGACGGCAAGCCTTTTGCTTTTCGCGTGCAGGTACGCTCCTATGAGCAAGAGCGCGTGGATTTAGCGCAAATTTGTGCGCGCATGTTGCAACAGGCTGGGGTGGCGATGGAAGTGGTCTTGGTGCCGCAATTTGATTGGCAGACTGGCTACGAGGCCTATTTATGGGGTATGGCGGCCCCCTTTGATCCTGATGAGCTCTACTCTTCTTTAGTAAGCGGTATGAGTGACAATACCATGAGCTATAGCAATACCCGCGTCGATGAACTCTTAACGTCAGGCCGCAGAGTACGTGAAATAACGGCACGCACGCCTTTTTATCAGGAATTTGAAGTGGTGTTTGCCAGGCAGCCAAGTTGCCTGCCGCTTGTGTTCTTAGAGGGCAACTATGTGGCGCTAAAGGGTTTGCATGGTATTGATACGCAACGGGTGTTGGGCCACCATGCCGCGGGGGTGTTTTGGAATATTGAAAACTGGTCTTGGCAAGACAGTCAGGTAAGCAAATAGGGGATGAGTAGGATGGCAACGCCGCGCCTGCGCTTTTGCAATTTATGCTTAGACTTTGTCCATGAGCATTACACTATTGCCGCCTTACGCGGCATTAATCTTACTTTGCACGCAGGTGAAATTTTGGCCTTGGTGGGGGAAAGCGGTTGTGGCAAATCGGTCTTGCTAAAATCAGTACTAGGACTAAATGCCTCACGCGCTAAGTTAAAAGCCGGGGCGATTTACTTTTATCCGGCCACTTTTGATGGCAAGTTATCACCGGCACTTGATTTGACTCATTTGCCTGAAGGCAAATTGCGCAAGTTGCGCGGACAGCTCATTGCGGCGATGTTTCAGGATAGTGAGCAAGCACTACATCCAACCATAACGGTGGGACAGCAAATTGTGCGGCAATTAAAGCGCTTGCAGGGCCTGTCCGAGCTACAGGCGCAAAAACGTATGTTAGAGCTGCTTACCACCTTGCATTTGCCGCAAGCTACAGCTTTAGCTAAGCGCGTGCCGGCACAATTGTCAGGTGGCCAAAGGCAGCGCTGTGCCTTGGCACTTGCTTTGGCAGGTCAGGTGCAGGTGCTCTTGGCCGATGAAATTACCTCCGCTTTAGACCTCACGGCACGGCGCACCCTGTTGCGCCTTTTATTACAGTTAAAGCAAGCGCAGGACTTAAGTGTATTATTTGTCACCCATGATTTAGCCGCTGCCGCCGCGGTGGCCGATCGCATCGGCGTGATGTATGCCGGGCGCTTGGTGGAAATTGGTAGCGCTACGGAAATTTGTTTTGACCCGCGCCATCCCTATACTAAGGCGCTCTTGGCCGCCCAGCCGGCTTCCTTTGAGCCTGGTAAACCCTTACCCACGGTACCGGGGCAGGCTCCGCGTCTGTTAAATCCGCCACCTGGCGATCTCTTTGCCCGGCGTGATGCGCAGGCCCTGGGTGTAGATTATGTGCGTACGCCGCCCTTTTTTGCCTTAAGTGCCACCCACGCCGCCGCCACCTGGCAACTGCATCCTAAAGTATGTGGCATAAACTATCCGCTTTGTCCGGAGATGATGGGAGAAAACCTTGATTAAGCCTGATCCCGTATTGCAAGTTGAGCATTTAAGCGTCGCCTTTAGTCGTAAAGGGCAGCAGGCGGACATGGTGTTGCAGGATATAAGCTTTAGTCTGCAGCGCGGGGAGTGCTTGGTCGTGGTAGGGGAAAGTGGCAGTGGTAAGACCACCCTCTGTCGCACCTTGGCCGGGCTGTTGCGCCCTTGCGGCGGGCAAATTTTAGTGCACGGCAAGGCTGTGTGTAGCAGCCACCAAACATCAGTAAGCGGCATTAGTTTAATTTTCCAAGGACAACAGGCACTTGACAATCAGTTAAGCCTCTTTGAGGTGCTAGCCGAGCCCCTATGGGCGCGGCATTTATGTGCCACTAGCGCCGCTTTGCAGGCACAAGTGCGGCATTTATGTAAGCTCACGGCTTTAGATGAGGCCTTACTGCCCTTGCCGGTGGCCGTGCTTTCAGGGGGACAACGGCAACGGGCGGCCTTGGCTCGTGCCTTGGCGATAAAGCCGCACATTTTGCTTGGCGATGAGTTTACCGCGGCCTTGGATGTGCTCTTGCAGGCACAGCTTATCAATACCTTAATGCAGTTAAAACAAGAGGGGTTAAGTCTTATCTTGGTGACCCATGATCTGCAATTGGCCTCCTGTATTGGCGATCGCATTGCCGTGATGTACGCCGGCCGCTTGGTCGAGCTTGCTAGAGCGCAGGAGCTCTACACTAGCCCCAAGCATCCCTATACTTACTATCTTCTCAAGGCGCAATTGCCGCTTGATCCTAAACGGGCGCGGGCCTTGGTGTTGGCTCCGGACGATGATCTGCCCCGCTTGGATGGGGATGCTACCTGGCAGCAAGTTTCCCCGGAGCATTGGGTCTTAATTTAAATTTTTGGATATACCCCTGGGGCAAGATCCTTACTAACCATTAAATTTATCCGAAGATTTTAACTAAATGAGATTTAATTAATTGCATTATGGCGCTTCATTGCAGGGAAAAATGAGTAATGATGGGGAAAAGATAGCGCTGAAGCTACGTTTAAAGCACAATCCTAGCGCAGACCTTATTCTTGTGGATGTTAGCGCTTACAATCGAGGCAAATCCGCTGTATTTAACAGCTTGGCATTAGCCATAAGTGGGAACGGATGGCGGATAAGGGAGGGATAAATGATGCCTAAAATGAAGTATGTTGCAGCCTTGCTCTGCGCCATGAGTTTAAGTTTAAGTCCAGTACAGGCCAAGCTTCCTGATAAGGTCATGGATCTTAGTTTGACTGAGTTGCGCTATGCCCTCGATACCAAAGAATTTACGGCACAACAACTAGTGGAAGCTTGTCTGCAACGCATTGCTAAGCATGATAAGCAAGGATTGGCTGTCCATGCGGTGATAAGTCTTAATGACCAGGCTTTAGCTCAAGCAAAAGCATTTGATATGCACAATGATGGGCATAATCCACCCCTAGCAGGGATCCCTTTTTTAGTTAAGGACAATATCAATAGTAAAGGCCTGGCCACTACCGGAGGCTGTCTGGCCTTAAGTGACAATATTCCGGATAAAAATGCTTTTGCTTTGCAGTTACTTTTGGATCAAGGAGCGATTTTACTTGGTAAAACTAATTTGTCTGAGTTGGCGGCCTCTTATGGGCGCTTAGGTTATTCTTCTGTCGGCGGGCAGACGGTAAATCCTTACAATCAGTTGCGTGATGCGTCAGGCTCGAGTAGTGGTTCGGCAGTAGCGACCGCCCTGCGTTTTGCTCCCTTTGCCTTAGGCACTGATACCTCTGCCTCCATTCGCGCGCCGGCAAGCACCACCGGGACGGTAGGCTTGCGCCCAAGTTTAGGGCTTATCAGCCGTAGCGGCGTGATCCCGTTGTCCTTAACGGCAGATACGGTAGGGGTGATTACCAAGGACGTACCTGATCAAGCGGTAGTGTTAGATGTGCTCAATCAGGCAGATCCTGCTGATGCCGCCACGCTCAATCTGCCACGGCAAGCGGGGGTCTTTGAGCAGGCGATAAAGCATGCTAGCTTGCAGGGTAAACGCATTGGGGTAGTAACTAATTTTGACCATGCTAATGCCGAAATTGATGCCTTAAAACAGCAAGCTATGCAACGGCTTAAGGATAAAGGAGCTGTATTAGTAGAGCTTAAATTACCTGAGATCTTTAATGATTTGTGGTCGGTGGTCTTAGGTCCGGTGGGCGATGCGGAATTTACCCCCCAGATGAATGCTTATTTAAGTACGCTTCCGCCTAGCAGCCCGCACAATTACAGTGAGTTTATGCAATTGTTGCGCCAAAGAACACATGCAGGAACATATTTAATCAACCCCGGTCGTTATCAAGCACTGCAGGCTGCCGCCACTACGACCTTAACTGACGGCGCGCAGTACATCGACATCTTAAGCAATGTGATCCCAGGCTTAAGACGGATGTATCAGGATCTTATGGACGGGAAAAATTTAGATGCGCTGTTCTTTGCCACGATGCGTTGCCCGCCGTCAGTCATCTCCACCAAATCCGATCCCACCTATAAATGTAGCGCGCCCGATCCCTATACTCCATCCTATATGGCTTCAGCCTTAGGGGTGCCGGAAATTTCTCTTCCTAGTGGTCGCGATAGTCAAAATTTGCCTATTGGTATGTCTTTTATGGGGCGCTTTGGGCAAGATCCGGCCTTGCTGGGTTTAGCGCAGGCTTTTATGCAGTAACTTTAATTTAGCACTGCCGCATAATTTACGGTTGCCAGCATTGCAGGCAACCGTAGACTGGCAGTTGGCTTGCTTCTAGTCTTGTAGGAGGGGGAGATTTACCTTAATTATTTGCCGTAGCGTGCTTGAAGCACACTTTGTAAATTGCGTTTGATAATGCACGGATTTAAGCGCTCAATGGCCAAATCAAAGCTTAAATAGGCAAAGTGGATAAAGCGCTCGGGATTAGTTAAGGGCACAAAGCTTAATTTAAAGTGGTGCATTAAAGGATTGGGGTCGATTTTAAGGCGCTGTTGTACCGTGTAAATCACTTCCTCATGATCTGCTAAGGCAATGCCCGAGACAATGATGGCGCTAAATTTAAAGATGGGCGCCAAGATTTTAATGCCATATTCCAAAGCATTAGCACTGTGCGGCCCGTAATTGCCGAGGGCTTGCTCAAAGCCGCCGGGAAAAGGCAAATGTGAGCATTCGGGGTAGCAATTATGGGGACCTGTCATGATTTGCTTATTGATGATAAAGCCCAGCCCCACACCTCCATCCCCTGCCATAAAGACCAGGGCATTGTCACACTGTGGCAGTTTGGCCAGCAAGCCCAACAGATGTCCATAGGCCAAATTGCAGACATAGGTGGGAATGGCGGTCGCTTCAGTCAGCATTTGGCCTAATTTAAAATCGACTTCCTGCAAGGTATTGTCGCGAAACACCATCCCGTCATAGCCTTGTTGTAAGGAGGCGCGCAAAACCACCACTTGAGATAAAAAAGCACTGCGCTTTACTTGGCGGGCAGAGCAAAAGTCAGCAATGGCGTGGTTTACCGCTTGCACCAAATCCCAGGTATGTGGGTAATTGGGAAGTTTGAGCATAAAACAGGGCTTGATATCACCATAGTGCAGAAAACTTAAAAAGCGGCAGTCATTGCCCGTGGATAACACTAAGGTGTAGTACTTATTAGGGTTTACATAGAGCAACTCACGTGGCCGCCCGATTTTGCCGGTAGCCTCATGCTGGGGTGTTTCTTGACGCGTGACTAAATTTTGCTCGATAAGACTATTTACCAAGGCGCTTAAATGCGATCTGTGGCAAGAAGCAAATCCACGTAAACCACAAAAAGCCCCGCATTGCGGGGCTGGAGATAACGTAGTAAGTAAATAAAAGCTTAAGCCAGGCGGGCTACCTGCGCAAGCAGGGCAACGGCATTGTCACCTACCTTAAGGTTGGCAAGCGGGCCTGCTAAACGCTGCGTCTCATCTAACGTGGCGCAAGTGCCGTTTAAATCGCAATTGAAGACGATTTCATGGCCTTCAAAGTCCTCATACGGGCACTCGGTAATGCGCGGGGCGCCTAAATCCCAGGACTTGACGATGGAGCAGCGCTTTAACATCTCTGTACTTAAGTGGCATTTGAGCACCGGCTGACCGTTGACCCGCTCGAGGGCAAAGTGCGGATTATCTGCGGTGGCGGTAAAGTCCTTTTCTAAATCATAGTGTGGCGCATCATTGACATAGAGATTGGACTTAATAAAGACCGGATCTTTGAGCGCATTGAAGACGGTGTGATCTTCAGGCATGCCGGCAAAGGCCTTAGCTACATATTCTTCCATCGAATCGCCATGGCCGTTGTAATGGGCGGTACCGGAGACGCTGATGCCATTGGGGCCCATCGGGGCACCGACGAAGATATTGTTCATGACGCGATCATCGCCGGAGACTACCACCGCCACTCCGGCCACATCGGTGGAGTGCGGAGTGTGATACGGGGTGGCACGGTCACGGGTGTCAATGCGACGTGGGGTGCCCATAAAGAGGTTATTAATCAAGGCGGTGCCTTGCGCCACATTATCAAAGTTATAATCCGAGGCAAAGATATTGTTGTCCACCACGCACGGGCCGTGGGTCACTTCAATCATTAGGTCACGGGTATTTTGCGCAAAGACATTGGATGAGACGCGGGTACCTTGCACTTCCCAGTCCAGCCAAATGCCCAAAGCGCAATTGTAGATATCATTGTGATGAATGCGCACGTCAATGGCGGTATGTAACTTAATGCCGGCAATCTCATGGCCAAAGAATTCATATTTCTTGGCAATATTGTAGATGGAGTTGTAGGCAATTTCAGAGAACACGCAGCCTAAGTGACCGACCACGCCATTTTCGCCGCAATCGTGGATCACATTGTGTAGCACCTTGTGGCTGCCGATAAGCTCCTTGGACCAGCCGCGCTTTAAGGCCTTAAATACTGCTTCCATCTGATACTGATAGCCAGGCTTACGGCGATAGCGGGTGCACTCGCAATTACCGGTGGAGACTTCCTTACCCAAAGAAATGGCAGAGGTCTTGGCATCATGCAGATGGCAGTTTTGGATAATCCAGCCCTTGGACCAATAGGTATCGACCATGCCAGACTGAACTCCGGTAGGCGGATTCCACTGCGTGGCGGCACAGCAGATCTCAAGGCCCTCTAAGGTAATATAGTTAATGCCAACATGCACAGGCTTAACGCAGTTTGGACGGACATTGATTTCCACCTGATCGACGTTAGGATCAGCACCACCAAAATTGGCATAAATGACGGTGCAATCATCTTCCACCGTGGCAAAGTAGGTCTTAAGGGAGCCTTGCGGATCGCTTAAATACTCAGTCACACCCTCTCAATCCGGGCCGACACCGGTGGTGCGTAAGACTGGCTGACGTACGCCCTCTAAGGAAGTGGCCTCATAGAGGGACTTGCCATTTAAGTACACATCACCCAAATGCACCACAAAAGGATAGGGGTGAATAATCCAATCGCCAAATAATAAGGTGGTGAAAGGATTAAAGCGCCGGAGGTAGCTACCGCCATGAAGAGCATGGCTTTATGTTGCTGCCGCTGTACGTGCGTGAAAATACCTTGCTTGCCTGGGGCAACAATGCTAAGCGTCCTGACTATGACTATGTACATGACAGTGTCTTCCATCTCTTTGAGCTTGGCGATGGTAAGAGTGCGGTGGCAACATTAGTCGATACCACAGGTAAAGTTGTGGGCAGCTTAACGGCCACCCGTCATGGGCAGGTAATTGACTTTAGCAAAGCAGGCCTTGAGGATCTTGCCCCGTGCGTGGTGCTACGCAATATTAAACAGGCCACGAGTGTCGATGCCACGGTCAGCACCGGGGAAGTGGGCGTTGTCATTAACGCCGCGCCCGCTACGGTAAGCTTTAGCGTCACGCCTGAGGCATAAACCTTTACCAACACCCCATACCCGCTGTAGTTCTATGGCGGGTATTTTTATTTCCTTTAGATGGCGCGCTTTTTTGCGAGCTTAGTTAAAATTTTACAATTGTTAGGCTCAAATTCCTGCTACAAATTAAGTATGCTAGTTGTACATTGTCAGACTACAAGTCATGCAATGGGTTAATCAAGCACTTCTACAGGAGGATGACATGCCTAAAACCCCTTTATTTGCCGCCCTCTTGGTAGCGCTGGGACTTGCTTCAGCGGCCGCTGCCAGCCCTCAGGCACAAAATCTCACTCCCGCCTTATGGCAATTGGATGATCACATGCCCATAGACGGCAAGCTCATCGATGATGATGATTGGGACGATGATGATGATGACGACTGGGACGACGACGATGATGATTGGGATGACGATGATTGGGATGATGACGACGATGACGACGATGACGACGATGATGATCGCCGCCGTTACCGGCGCCATTGGAGTTAAGGAGCTTTAAAGAGGAGAATTGAGGATGTTGCGCTTGATATTTTGCTTACTCGTGGGGATGATTGCCCTTGGCGGTGGGGTGATGGCAGGGGCGACATCCAATTTTTCAGCACAAGCTTGTATTAGTAATGCCATACCGGAGTCTTACTTACATTTGGTGCGTGGTGGGGAGTGGGAGCCCGACGAAAACGAGCCTGACGAAGATGAATGGGAGCCTGACGAGGACGAGTGGGAGCCTGACGAGGACGAGTGGGAGCCTGATGAGGATGAATGGGAGCCTGATGAGGACGAGCCTGACGAGGATGAAGATGAGTGGGGCGATGAGTGGACCTAGAGCCTAGTTTAATTTGGTGTGCCGATAGGACTTGGGACTAAGTCCGGTTTGCGCGCGGAAAAAGCGCGCAAAATGAGCGCTGTCATAAAAGTTTAAAGTGGCAGCGATGGTGCTTAAATTAAGCTCCGGGCGGCATAAGAGTTTTACCGCCGCTTGGAGCAAATAACGGTCAATCCAATAGCGACAGGGCTTGCCGGTAAGGCGGCGACAAATTTCACCTAAGTAGTGGGTACTGATACACAAACGTGCAGCATAATAAGCCGGTTGATGCTCGGTGGTGGCAAGGCCTTGCTCTAAGAGAGCTATAAAGCGCGAGAGGATGGTCTGTGCTTTGCCGCTTACATGGGCGTTAGGATGCGCCGTGGCGTGGATATCATACAGATCAAGAATATGGGCACAGAGCAAATGCAAGATGAGCTCTGCATAAAAGCAGTGCTCCGTTTGCGCCAAACGTGCTCTTAAGTAGGTGACTTCGGCAAATAAAAGAGCGTATTGCTGAGCATTTAATTTGATAATCGGATTTTGCATGAGCGCAATATGGCCGCTACTGCCATAGGTACTGTTTAAGGGCAATTGATGGATGCACTGTGTAGAAAGCAAGAACATCTGCGCTTTAAAGTCAGCGCTTGGCTGGGGGTGTAAAAAGAGCGGAGCTACCGGAAAGATCGCATATTGCTGTGCTTTTAGCTCTAAGGCTTGTCCCTGAAAGTTAAAGCGCACGCTCCCCTGTGTACAAAAAAGATGCAAAATGTGCTCGGCCTTGCTTTGCGTGGCAATGGCCGTCAGATCATCAAGAAAAATTATCCCCAAGCTTAGCGGTGGCTGTGGCATGAACGATTTGCTCCCTTAGGTGCCTGGAACCTTTTACGCAAGCACTTTTCTCCGTTTTGTACAAATTTTACTCACTTTGCGCTAATGCGTCAGCCTTTAATTTGGCGTTATAGTGCCCCTAAGTTAAAAGCGGGAGTTTAGCATGCAAAGTTTAACCTTAAATAATGGAGTGCAGATGCCAATCGTGGGTTTTGGCGTCTATCAGATCCCCAAAGCAGATACGCAACGCTGTGTCGAAGAGGCATTGGCTTTAGGTTATCGCTTAATTGATACCGCGGCCGCTTATTTTAATGAGGCCGAGGTCGGTGCGGCGATTAAGGCAAGCGGCCTTAAACGAGAGGAGATTTTTGTCACCGGCAAATTGTGGGTACAAGATTATGAAAGTGAGGACGCCAAGCGTGCCTGCGCTCTGACTTGTCACAATTTGGGCCTGGATTATTTGGATCTTTATCTTTTACATAAGCCCTATGGCAATTATTATGCCGCCTGGCGGGCGCTGGAGGATTTACAGGCACGAGGAGTCCTGCGGGCCATTGGCGTGACCAGTTTTTCCTCTGAGCGGCTACAAGATTTAATGTTGCATAACAAAGTGGTACCGGCCGTCAATCAATTGGAAACCCATCCTTTTTTCACCCAAGAAGCGGCGCATGCCTTTTTACAGGCTCATGGCATTGTGCATCAGGCCTGGTCACCTTTTGCCGAAGGCTTAAATAATATCTTCAGTCATCCGCTACTACAGGAGATTGCAGCAGCGCATGGCAAGGGCGTGGGTGCGGTGATTTTACGTTATTTAATTCAACGTGAGATTGGCGTCATTCCCAAGAGCGTTCATCATGAGCGCATGCAGGAAAATTTGCAGATTTTTGACTTTAGCCTTAATGAAGATGAGATGGCACGCATTGGGGGCCTTAATACCGGAGCAAGCCCCATTTATGACGATCAGGATTTAAATATCACTAAATTTATCGGGACCATGAAAATTCATGACTAAAGAGCACACTATTACCCTAAGTAATGGCGTCACCATGCCCAAGCTGGGCTTAGGCGTCTTTCAGGTGGATAATGCCGCGACGGCAAGCTTGGTTAAAAATGCCATTGCCTGTGGTTATCGTTTAATTGATACCGCACAGGCCTACTATAACGAAGCGGGGGTGGGTGATGCTATCGCCTCCTGCAAAGTGCCGCGCGATCAATTATTTATCACCACCAAGGTGTGGATCAGTAACGCAGGTGAGCAAGCGGCGCTACGTAGTATCGAAGAGTCCTTACGCAAATTGCAGACAGATTATATCGATTTACTGCTTATCCATCAGGCCTATGGGGATGTCTTTGGGACTTATCGGGCTTTGGAGCAGGCTTTGCAACAAGGTAAGGTGCGTGCCATCGGCTTAAGTAATTTCTTGGGCGGGCGTTTTGTCGATATGGCCGAACACTTTAGTATCAAGCCGCACATCTTGCAAGTTGAGACCAATCTCTATTGCCAACAGCAAGCCACTCGAGAGCTGATTGCTCCCTATGGCACGCATTTAATGGCCTGGGGACCATTGTCCCATGGCGCTCAAGCGCTGCTATCTGATCCTGTGGTTACAGAAATTGCCGCCGCACATGGTGCGACTGCCGCCCAAGTGGCGCTGAGCTTTTTAACCTCACAGGGTATGGTGGCCATTCCTAAGAGCTCTCATGTAGAGCGCATGGAGGAAAATTTACGGGCACTTGAGCTGGTCCTGTCGGCCGATGAGATGGCTACCTTACGTAGCCTCGATGGCAAGCAAGCGCCGGCCGTACGTGATTTTAACGATCCGCAATTGGCCAAGTTCCTGCTTGGCTATGACGCACAATTTAATCCTGAGCGTTAAACTTTACGCTTGCAGTAATAGTCTTAATGCTTTTTAGGCGCAATTGATAAATCATTTCATAAAAGCGTTACTAATTTGGCTTACAATCTGGAGTAAATCAATACAGAGTAGCGCTGTGCCAACTCTGATAATAATTAAAACCACCATTTGAGGTTAAACAACATGCAAGTTAAGTTTTACATCTGCCAGCACTGTGGCAACATCCTTTTTACCGTTTGTGATTCCGGTGTCGTTCCGACCTGCTGCTCTGATCCGATGCAGGAATTAAAGGCCGGTACCACCGATGCCGCCACTGAGAAGCATGTGCCGGTTTATGGTGTTGATGGCAATAAGGTTACTGTGCAGGTAGGTGAAGTTGAGCACCCGATGATGCCTTATCACTACATTGGCTGGATCTGTGTGGAGACTGCCAATGGGCAGGTGCTGTTTAAGGAGCTCTCCCCGAAGGATGCGCCGGTAGCTGAATTTGCTCTGGCCGAGGGCGATAGCGTGAAGACTGTCTATGCTTGGTGCAATCAGCACGGTCTGTGGAAGGCTGAATAAACATATTTTAAAGGCACAAAGTAAGCAGATTTGGTGATCAGCTTGCCAAAAAAGGGGCGGCCCGGTGGTCGCCCTTAGCCAAATCTTTCTCATCTAAATATCTATCTTTGTTGAAATTTTAATTTTATTTTAAAACAAAGGTGTTTGTGCTATTATAGGTATACATAAATATATACCTATGTCTGAGGCAGACACCTATGGCCAAGATGTCTCTACCAACGCTTCCTCCTATGAAGCACGTAAAGAACGGTAAGCACTGCTATTTGGTAACCTTTAAAAATAAGTGGCAAGAAGGTAAGTGCGTTGCGGTCAAAGGTATGACTAAAACAGTAGCCAAAATTGAGGGCGGGGAGACTACTGGCAAAGTCGTCTGGACTGAAGAGTTTTTACAAGAGCATCCGGAACTTGGTAAGCTTGATACATACCGCAAAGCTAAAGCTCCGGCAAAGCCTGGCGGCAGACGTTCCTATTTCCTTGTCTTTGAGCCTCATGACGAACAGGTTTCGTTACGCCAATCTTTTAAGGCCAAAACTTTAACTGCCGGTCCTACTTGGGTGTTGGATCATATTATTAAGGACAGCCCGCTTGCCACGGCGCTCAAAGATGTCTTCAGCCCCTATAACCGCCATCGCAAAATAGTTTCTCTGGCCTATTACATGTACCTAAATAGCACTACGTCCATGGAATGCTATGCGGCCTTTGCCAAAAATAATCGCCTGCCATGGCAGGCGCCTTTGCGCCCAAGTCAGTGCTCCCAGCTGTTTAAAAGCATTAGTAAAGAGGATATTGATAAATTCCTAAAAAAGCTCAATCAGGAAGTTTGCAAAATTGAGCAAGTCAATGTTGGCTCGGTCAATACTTGCTACGCCTTGGATGCTACTTCATTTAGCACCTATGCAAAAAATCTTACCCAGGAGGCAGGTGGTCATAATAAAGATGAGGATCATTTAAGGCAAATTAATTTGCTTATGCTGGTTAATCAGAAAACGGGCGTCCCGATTTACTATCGTTGCGTTGACGGGGATGTCCCTGACATTGCTTCCGTGCTGTACACGCTACGTGATATCGTGCGCAGTGGAGTTAATCGCCGCGCCATCGCGGTAGGTGATAGAGGTTATTTTTCAATTGCTAATATTCACCGCTTTTATCAGGGCAAAGCTTCATTTGTCATGAACTTTAAGACCTCAGGCTCTCTTGCCCGTAACTTCATTACCAAACATAAAGCAGAGCTAGAAGGTATGGACAGCTATGATCCCGTTTTGCGGCAGCATGTTTACAGTATTACCACGTCATGGAGCTACCCCGTCAATTTTAAAACTAATTGTAAGCAACGCCGCCCACATGAGCGGGCAGACATTCAGGTGCACATCTTCTTTGACGCCAACATCAAACATATCAAAACCGAAAATTTAACCATTGCTTTATCTGACTTGCGCCTGCGGCTTAAGGGCGGGAGCAAGCTGTCTTATGAAGAGCAAAAGCTGGCCGAGCGGTTGCTGATAATTGAGCGCGACGCTGAAGGCAATTGCGTCAGCATAAAAGCCAACAAAGCAAAGATAGCTGAATACTTATTTACCGCAGGTTATCAGATTTTGCTTTCTGACTGCATTGCAGATCCTAGAGAAGCTTACCGCGCCTACCAAATGCACAATTCCATGGCAGAGGCTTTTGCCGTATGGAAACAAGATCTCAGAGGGCGTTTTCACACCTCAACTTGCAGCACAACTGCAGGCAAAATCTTTACACTTTTCATCGCCACATCAATTGCTTTGCTGTTTAAAACCCATGCATCGTACTGTAAAGCTATGGCACTGCCATTTGATGGCGATAAAGCCATTATGGAAGAACTTAAAGGGATTAAGGCTAAGGAGTGGCAAGACAGGCTCTATTACACGGAGATTACCGGGATTAAACGCCTTTTGCTAGAAGCGCTGGACATTCCCATACCAGATGTTGCCGTGTTTACCAAGGCAGAGCAGCAAGATCTGCAATCAGACCAAGAATTAGCAGATGACGAGGGCTTTATTGCCTCTACGGTAGATGAGATGGTGGCAAAGTTTAACAACAATTAATAATAAGCCCTGGGACAAATCCAGGGCCATTATCAACCCATAAAATCAAGAAAGGTGGGGGCCTTATTTTTAGCCGACAATCACGGCGCTACTGCCGGGGTCTAAATGTAATTTATCCCCTTGCAATTGCACCTTACCGGTAGAAAGGCTCATGGTGCGGGCGCCGGGTAAATGAAGCGTTGCATCCCACTCGCCAAAATTGGCTGCCACATAAAGTATTTGGCTATCTAAGGTGCGCCGATAGCAGATCACTGCTTCATAAGGGGTGTCTACTTCCTCACAACTGCCGTAGGTTAAAAGCTGCTGTAAGGACGGTTCTTTTTTCAGCGCTACTAAACGTCGATAGTGCTGTAGGACCGAATTAGGATCTTTATCTTGCGCCGCCACATTTACCTGAGGGTAATCTTGTTGCAAGCGCATCCACGGTTGGCCTAAGGTAAAGCCTGCCTGTGCCCCGCCAGTCCACGGCATTGGGGTGCGAGCGTGATCGCGTGCCTGTGCGTTTAAGACCGCAAGGGCTTCGGTTTTACTTAAACCATGTTGCAGGCAACGGCGATATTCTTCGACACTTTGCAGATCGTTGAACTCATCAATACTGTTAAATTGCACATTGAGCATGCCAAGCTCCTGTCCCTGATAGATAAAGGGAATACCGCGCAAGAGCATGATAATGGTGCCCAAAGCCTTAGCCCCGGCGGCATTGTGCCACATGGGCGGCAAATAACAGGAAACACCACGCGGCTCATCATGATTTTCAATTACCGGAGCGATAAAACCGCAGTGGGCAGCTTGGCGCTGGGACTTAAATAATGCGGCGCGATATTGGGCAATGGTGAGTTTGTCATAGGCATAGTAAGCACAATGATTGCATACGCACTGGCGCGGGCCAAAGTCAAAAATGGTGGAAAAATTGCCTTCATCGCCAATAAAGTCAGCTAAGTTATCCTCTTGCAGGCTAAAGACCTCACCTACGGTAAAGGCCCTACGCGGACGGAAGACTGTCGCTTGCATTTCTTGCAGGAAACGGGTGGCCACATCATTACACTGCGCGTTCATCGCCCCACAGGCGCACATGCCATCGCCTAGTGCATCGGGGGTGTAATTGGGGAAGGTGGGATCTTTACCAATGGACATAATGGCATCGATGCGAAAACCGGCCACGCCCTTATCTAGCCACCAATTAATCATCTGATAGATTTTCTGTCTTAACTTGGGATTAAACCAATTCAGATCGGGCTGCTCTTTGGCAAAGAAGTGGCAATAATAGAGATTGTCCTGCCCCGGAACCTTATCCCAAACGCTACCGCCAAAGTTGGCGCGCAGATTATTGGGCGCGTGGCCATCCACACCTTCACGAAAATAGAAATACGAGGCTTCTTCACCGTGTGGATTGGCACAGGCACGCTTAAACCATTCATGTTCACTCGAGCAGTGATTGACCACCAAGTCCATGATGATGGCAATCCCCAGCTCCTTAGCGCGCGCTAAGAGTTCATCAAAATCTTCCATGGTGCCAAAGGTCGGATCAATGGCCTGATAGTCGGCAATATCGTAACCATTATCGACAAAGGGCGATTTATAAATGGGTGAGATCCATAAGATCTCAATGCCGAGCGCATGCAGATAGGGCAATTTGGCGATAATGCCTTTAATATCGCCAATGCCATCGCCATTGCTGTCGTAAAAGGATTTGGGATAAATCTGATAGGCGGTTTTGCCATGCCACCATTGCTGCTGCATAGAGTCCTCGCTTAATCGCAGGTGCTGATGTTAATGCTCATGGCAATTATTGTAGAAGCTTTTTATGGTGGTAAATAGCACTCCCTCTATCAGGGCGGCAGGAGCGAGGCTTAATCATAATTAAATTAATTTATAAAACAAAATGTTATAAAATTTTTAAAAAATTTATTTGACAGCATGCGATGATTTTGATTTAATAGCGCCCGTCGCTGAGGCCAGATAGCTCAGTCGGTAGAGCAGGGGATTGAAAATCCCCGTGTCGGCGGTTCGATTCCGTCTCTGGCCACCACTCCTTTTTCTCCTCCAAATATCAAGACATTAACTCAGATTCATGTTGGTCTTAGGCTTTGTGGCTACCTTTTGACTAAAGTTAGCTTTAAGCGCGTGAATTGAGACGTGCCAACAAAAAACCGGCTCAAGGCCGGTTGTGGATATTGCTAAATTTAGACCTTGTTTACAGTCTAAAACAAGAAGGTAGCACCTTCTTCAGCAGTGGAGACGGTCTTACGGCAGGCCTTGAACAAGTATCTGCCATAGGTTTGCTCTAAACTTTCGGTATCAAGCTTAGCAGGCTCACGACCTTCCCATGAGGTCAGGCAATTAATGGTGCCGTTGTCGGCATCAAAATCAATCAGATCGCCATCACGCAGATAGGCCAGCGGACCTCCGCGTAAGGCCTCGGGGCAGACATGTAGTGCCGAAGGGATTTTGCCTGAAGCGCCGGATAGTCTGCCGTCAGTGAGCAGGGCGACGTGATAGCCTGCCTTTTGCAGATTACCAAGAACGGGCATCAGCTTATGCAGTTCCGGCATACCGGCCGCTGCGGGACCGGCAAAGCGGACCACGATCACTGCATCTTCATTGAGCTTGCCTTCTTTGTAAGCTTTTTCGACATCGTGTTGCGAGTCAAAGACGCGGGCCTTGGCCTTGACATGATGATGCTCCGGAGCCACTGCCGAGATCTTAATAACACTACGGCCGAGGTTGCCATCGAGCACCTTGATGCCACCGTGCTCTTTAAAGCAACCATCTCCTGAAATAAGGACAGACGGATCTTTGCTTTCCCCACACGGCACAAAGACTAATTTGCCATCTTCTAAGATTGGAGTGGTCAACTGATCGGCAAAAGTACCCACGCAGGTTAATACATCCTCGTGTACCAGCCCACGCTTGTGTAGGGCATTGAGCAGTACAGGTACGCCGCCTGCGGCTTGCAGGGCATTAATATCCGGTTTGGCATTAGGATAAATGCTCACTAAAAGCGGCACCGCTTCGGACAATTCACTGAAATCTTGCCATGTGATGATGATCCCGGCAGCGCGCGCCATGGCGATGATGTGGAGCGTATGATTGGTACTACCGCCCGAGGCCAGCCAGGCCACAATGCCGTTGACAAAGTTCTTGACGTCCAGGACTTGATACAGTGGACGATACTTGTCACCTAAGTGGGTCAGTTTGACAATACGCTTGGCAATTTCGGCCGTTAAGAGTTTCCGGCGCGGATCATAAGGCGGCACAAAAGCCGAACCTGGGAGCATGAGGCCCATGGCCTCGAGCACAAGCTGATTGGTATTGGCAGTACCATAGAAAGTGCAGGTGCCCTGATCGTGATAAGACTGGCACTCCATTTGTTGCAGGGCCTGCTTATCGAGCTTGCCGGCGGCATATTGCTGACGCACAGCGGTCTTTTCTTCATTGGAGATGCCGGTGCTCATCGGACCTGCCGGGACAAAGGCGGTCGGCAGATGACCAAAGGCGGCCGCTCCCATGACCAAACCCGGGGCAATCTTATCGCAGATGCCCAAAAGTAAAGTGGCATCAAAGACATTGTGGCTCAGACCTACGGCGACACCTTGGGCAATAATATCGCGTGAGAACAAAGACATATCCATGCCAGGCTGTCCTTGGGTCACGCCGTCACACATCGCCGGCACTCCACTTGCCACTAAGGCGGCAGCACCTTCGCCCCGTACGGTAGCCTTAATTTCGTCAGGGTAGACCTTAAATGGGCAGTGAGCAGAGAGCATATCATTGTAAGCGGAGATAATGCCCACTAACGGGCCTTTGCCACTGATGATAGTGCTCTGATCTTCACCCCTATTGCCGGCAGAGACGTGGGCTAAGTTGGAGCAGGTTAGCATATTGCGATCACGCACTAATTGCTCTTGCTCATGCATCATCTGCATATATTGGGCACGGGTTGCTTCCGAGCGCTTGATAATGCGCTCCGTGACCTGCTGTACTACTTTATTTAACATCCTTTTCTAACTCCTCTACTGCTTTAATTGAAGTAGCAATGACCTCGTCTAAAGATGGGGTAATATCTACATTGATCACGTCTTTTTCGTCATCGCCGGGGAATTGTAAAGTGTCAAATTGACTCTTGACCATGTCTTCTTTCATGTAATGGCCGCTTCTTTTATGCATGCGCTCAATAATGGTGTCAAAAGAGCCATACAGATGCAGGAAACATACATTGTCATTACCCTGGCGAATATGGTCGCGGTATTTCTTCTTTAGGGCCGAGCAGACAATGACACCGGCTGCCGAGCGCATTTTTAAGGAATAAACCACATCGTTAATGCGAGTAAGCCACGGCTCACGATCTTCGTCATTAAGCGGCTGTCCTGAGGCCATTTTGTCGATATTGGCGCGCGGATGCAGATCATCGCCATCCACAAAACGGCAGTTGAAATGACTGGCTAAGGCCAAGCCTACCGAGGTCTTACCCGAGCCGCACACCCCCATCACGATTACGCATTTCTTAGTCATCTTTCCTCCGTAAATGAGTAAAAATTCTTTACTATCAGCTTCACTTTTCATAAACCTGATCTTGATCTCAAATTTAAGAAAAAGCCAGTCTTCGCTATTTATATTAACAAATGTTACCGATATCATGTTACCCATAACATGGTTTTGTGATTTTTATCACGAGCCTTGTTGGACTGATAAGCATTATTGTTTTTTGAGGAAATTTTATGGAACAGACTGTTCAGGCTGCATCCGCAGGCTACTTGTTGAGCGTAGCTGCAGTTGCCATTGCACTGCTGCTGTTGCTCATAATGAAGTTCAAGGTGCATGCCTTTGCTTCTTTAATCTTAGTGAGCTTTCTTACGGCCCTCGCTACCGGCATTGACCTCGTTAATGTCGTTCCGACCATGCTCTCCGGCTTTGGCGGCACCTTAGCATCCGTTGCTATCTTGGTCGGCCTAGGTGCGATGATTGGTAAGATCTTAGAGTACTCCGGTGGTGCGCAAACTTTGGCCGACACGCTAATTCAAGTCTTGGGGCGTAAAAGAGCTGCGCTGGCCTTGGGTATTGCTTCCTTACTCTTTGGCTTTCCGATCTTCTTTGACGCAGGCTTGGTGGTGATGTTACCGGTAATTTTATCGGTGGCCAAGCGCTTGGGTGGTTCCTTATTGCTCTATGCACTGCCTTCTGTGGCGGCCTTCTCGGTCATGCATGCCTTCTTGCCGCCTCATCCAGGTCCAGTTGCCGCCGGCGGTATCTTAGGGGCTAACATCGGCTATCTGGTGCTTACCGGCTTAGTCATTGGTCTTCCGACCTGGTACCTTGGCGGTTATCTCTTCGGTGTGTGGTGCTCAAAGAAGTGGAATATTGCGGTGCCTGATCTCTTCAAGGATGCTGAAGATGAAAAGAAGCACCTCAATCCGCCGAAGTTTAGCACGGTGCTGAGCGTACTTTTAACCCCGATGCTCCTTATTTTCGTCAACACCGGTATTTTTACGCTGCAGGCTGCCGGTGTACTGCCCAAGGATAATGCCGTCTGTTCCTTCCTCATGCTGATTGGTCAGACCCCGATTGCCTTGCTCATCACTTTATTATTAAGCGTGCTCATCTTCTGCAAGCCTTTTGGTGGCAAGAAGCTCAACGATCTGTGCGAGCATGCTTTAGGTCCGGTGTGCTCGGTGATTTTGGTTACCGGTGCCGGTGGTATGTTCGGTGGTATTTTGCGCTCCTCCGGTATTGGTGATGCTTTAGCGTCTACCTTAAACAATTTGGGTATTCCGGTCATCTTAGCGGCCTTTATCATCGCAGCTTGCCTGCGTATTGCGCAAGGTTCGGCCACCGTGGCGCTGACTACTGCCGCGGCATTGATTGCCCCGATTGTGCAGACTTCACCGGATTTAAACGCCATTGATTTGTGCGCCATCGTGGCCGCAATTTCCGGCGGCTCCATTGTGTGCTCGCACTTCAATGACTCCGGTTTCTGGTTGGTTAAAGGTCTCTTCAACCTTGATGAGAAATTAACCCTCCGTACCTGGACCGTATTGGAGACCTTATTGGGTACTATTGGTTTCTTGTTTAGCTGCATCCTGTATGTGATTTTTTAAAAATTAGTCCTCACTAATGTCCTACGAATAAAAGAGGGGGCGCCACACCGCTTCCTCTTTTGTAGAGCAGTCCGGCAAGGTAAGTATTAGCAAGGCAATCAAGAACCCTTAAAGGTTTTTGATAGCGCAGAAAAAAGATAAGGAAAAACTTTTATAGCCTAATTAACACATTACTTAAAGTTAAGCCAGATAAGGTCATTTAAGGCTGTGAGATGGTAAAAGAGCCGCCAGCTAAAGTAAGCACATTTAAGGCTCACAGCAGGGTAGAACTCCTGTGCACTATGAAGGAAAAATAAGCTGCGCGCAACACGCAGGTTGTCCTTCAGTTTCGGGCAGGGGTAGGGGGGTTTTTGTCTCTTAGCGATAACTAGTTTAGGCTAAACAAATCTTTTATAATAGCCAGCTGACTTTGTTGGGTATAGGAATGAGGCCATGAGTTTAAAGAAGGCGCGAGTTACGATGCAGGACATCGCTTTGCGCATTGGCGTTACCAAGATGACGGTATCGCGCTATTTTAAAAATCCAGATAGCGTCGCCAAATCAACCGGAGAAAAGATTCGGCAGGCCGTAGATGAACTTGGTTTTGTCCCCAGTCGCGTTCCTTCGATGCTTTCACAATCGGCTTCTAAAGCCATTGGCATAATTATCCCTTCTTTTTCCAATATGGTCTTTGCCGACGTCATTCGCGGGGTGGAAGATGAGGCGATAAAATATGGCTATACGGTCCTGATTACCCACTCGGGCTATGATCTTAAGTATGAAGAGCGAGAAATCGCAGAACTACTGTCATATGGCGTTGATGGCCTGATTTTAACTGAGCCCTTACATAGTGAACTCTCGATGCGGCGTATTCACTCTATGGCCATTCCCTGCGTGGAGATTATGAGTATTCCTAAAAAGCCGCTACAATATGCCGTAGGCTTAGATCACAGCGATGTGATGTACCGTTGTACTAAGGCTTTGCTCATGGCCGGGCGCAAACTTCCCATCTACTTAGGGGTGCGCCTTGATATCCGTACCATGCAGCGTCAAAGTGGTTATGAACGCGCTATGCGAGAATTTGGTTATCAGCCCTTTGCGCTCGATAGTGCACTGCGCTCTAACTTTACTTTGGCGCGTGAACTGATGAATGAAGGTTTACAGCAACATCCGGATATCGATGCGGTGCTGGCGACTAATGATGATATTGCCGTGGGTGCCTTACTAGTCTGTCAGGAGCGCGGCATTAAGATCCCTGATACCATCTCGGTGCTCGGTTACAACGGCTTGAACATCGGCGCTGCCACTTCCCCGCGTTTATGTTCGGTACTAACTCCGCGCTATAAAATCGGGCGTTGTGCTGCGCAAATGATTATCAATGATCTGACAGAGCACGAAAATGTAAGCGAGCGTTTAGTGCTTCCTTATGCCATTACTGCAGGGCAGAGTGTGACCTCCTTAGAACTTAAATTGTTGCAACAACAGGCAACAGAAAATGCCCAACTGTTAGGCGCGCAAAATTTGCCTGAGATCTGTTTTGATAATGTAGCGGAAGATGGCACTGCAGATGCCAATGGAGTTGAGCGCGTAAGCTAAGGAGCAGGGGCAGCTTTATGCGATGCCCTTACCTTTAAGCAAAAGTGCAGTTTACCGCAGAGCATTTTCATTGGTCTGCGGTAAGCTTAAAGTCTATATCGTGGATTATGGATTGTTAATC